>JAGLWV010000164.1 GCA_023133225.1 Candidatus Aminicenantota bacterium
AGTGTCCCTCTATCTTATTCATC
This sequence comes from Candidatus Aminicenantota bacterium, assembly GCA_023133225.1. Classification (GTDB taxonomy): domain Bacteria; phylum Acidobacteriota; class Aminicenantia; order Aminicenantales; family Aminicenantaceae; genus JAGLWV01. Next base: position 24 of record JAGLWV010000164.1, read on the forward strand.
ATCGTGATCCGTGGTGTGCCGGTGTTTTTACGGCAGAAATTCGAACAGGTCAGAGCCTTGTTCATGCAGAATCCCAATGTACTTGCCGCTGCTGGTACTTCCCGGGTACCGCCCGGCCGTTTGACCAGCAACATAGGTACGCGGCCTGAGGGTATCCCGGAAGACCAGAGAAAATCGATGCAAACTATCTGGATGGACTATGATCTTCTGGATATTCTGAATCTCAAGCTTGCAGCTGGACGGAATTTTTCAAGGCAGTACTCTAGTGATGCGACATCTGCTTTTATCCTCAATGAATCCGCAGTCAGAGAAATCGGGTGGACGTCTGAAGAGGCGATCGGAAAGGGCTTTGGAAGTGCTGAGATCAAGGATTGGGACAAGGGGCAGTGGGTTCCCCGGAATGGACAGGTTATCGGAGTAGTGAAGGATTTCCATTTTGAATCACTCCGTGAAGAGATCATACCCACTGTGTATTTTATCGCCCCTTACATGGCCTGGAACTACCTCATCCGGGTTCGGCCGGAAAACATAGCCTCAACCTTGGATTTTATTGAGAAAAAGGTGCATGAGCTTGCTCCCGGCATGCCGTTTGAATACAGTTTTCTGGATGAGGCTTTTGACACCCTGTACCGGTCTGAGCAGCGCCAGGGAACACTGTTCGGGATTTTTGCGCTGCTTACTGTCTTTATCGGCTGTTTGGGCTTGGTCGGTCTGGCTTCGTTCACAGCCGAATCCCGCAATAAGGAGATAGGTGTGCGGAAAGTGGTGGGAGCGTCTGTGTCAGACATAATCCTTCTTCTTTCCAAGGAGTTCATAAGGCTTGTTCTGGTCGCCAATGTGATCGCCTGGCCGGTCGCCTATTTACTGATGGATAGATGGCTTAAGGATTTTGCCTACCGCATTTCTCTGGGGATCGGGATCTTTTTAGTAAGCGGTGCTCTCGCCCTGGCTATTGCCTGGCTGACAGTCAGCTTCCAGGCAGTAAAAGCGGCGCTTATCAACCCGGTTGATGCACTCAGGTATGAATAATAGAAATATATCCGGGGTCCGGGAAAAGATTCAAAGAAAAAAACAGATTCCTGCATAAAAAATTACAGTTAAAGACTCTATGCAACTTATTTTTTGAAAAGTATGTTATTATTTACTAGGTGAAAATATGAAAAAAATATATTTAGTTTATTTAATCCTTTGTCTGGGATTTCCACTCCATGCAGAGATAGAAAACCGGGATAAACCCAAATATGGAAAATGGGACTTTAGAATGAAGCCTATGTGGACCATTGATAGTGCTCAAGAGGAACTCTTCAGTTTGATCTCAATAATGAAAATTCATGAAAATGGAAAGATCTACGCCTTTGATTACAAGAATTGTAAAATTTATATTTTTGATTCTGAAAGCGGCGGATTTCTAAGTTCTTTTGGAGAAAAAGGGCAGGGGCCCGGAGAGTTCAATATTGTCCTTAATTTCTATTTTTATAAAGACAATCTCATGGTCTATGATGCGGGAAAGATCCATTATTTTTCGATCGCCAAGAATCATGACTACATAAGGTCTTCCATATTAGAATCTCCTTTTGGATTTCCACCTACTTATTTTCTTGATGAAAACCGGTATCTATCTATTCCGAGAGATCCTTCGGACCCGGATGCGCAAAAACGTGCAGATATCTATGATATGATTCAAAAACGCAGCACAACACTTGTTGGTAAGCCTCCCTCTAATAAAAAGAAAAAACAACGCTCTACAGGCTCTGGAGTCATGTTTATAAGCAGTGGTGGAAGTGGAAAAAATGAACAGTCGGAGACGTCGATGATCTTAGGGATGAAAAATGATGTTATCTTCTATGGAATAAATGATCAGTATTTGATCAAGGCTGTCGATCTCAGTGGGAAAGAACTATTATCTTTTTCCATTAAGGGGAGAAAAAGACGAAAAATCTCCAGGGCTTTTAAAAAAAAGGAAGGTCTTAAGTTGAAGTTTAACGGGATGCAGCTCTCGCCCGATATGCTCAAACGTTTTATCGGAAATATACCTGATTCTTCCACATATTTTTTCAGGATCTTTGTCGATGATAATGGTCTGATCTATACTTTTGTGAGCGATTTCGAAAATCAGAACAAGAGAATCATCGACATTTTTTCCCCCAAGGGAGAATACTTGTATCAAGCGGAATTACAGGTGCCTCAAGATCACATACTCCGGGCAAGCGGATTTATGTTCTTCCATAACAGCGTTTTTGCTGTTCTTGAAGATCCAGATGGAGAAATAAAACTCACTAAATATCAAATCGATCTTCCTAATCCTGATAAAGAATGAAATGGATAGGAATTTGGTTTTTGCTCTTAACTTTCTCTTTATTTGTTCGCTCGTATAATATTCCTTTTTGTTTTAATTTATAGTCAACCTTTTTGTCTTCCCAACGTCTAATATATAAATGCCATTTGTTTACAAAAAATCCTGGTATTTAATAAGGATCCTTGGATCAACCCCTTGAATTTTTGTGAATATGCTGCACTGGAGGTTTGTCATGTTTAAAAACTACTTGAAAATCGCATTGCGAAATTTTAAGAGGCATAAAGGGTACACATTTCTCAATATCGCCGGATTTGCTATTGGAATGGCCTGCTGTCTGATCTTCTTTCTTTATGTGCGTCATGAAACAGGTTTTGACACATACCATAAAGATGTGGAGAGAATTTACCGAATCGCACAGGACATCCGCACCAGTACATCCAACCGTTTTTTTGCTCCAGTCTCGCCTATGGTGGGCCCGACTTTAAAAGCCGACTATCCTCAAATCGAGCAAACCGCCAGATTGCTAACGAGAGGCAGCCGGCTGGTTAGGAGAGCGGAGATTGTTTTTTATGAGGATCGATTTATGTATGCGGACAATGAGTTGTTTGAAATTTTCACAATTCCGTTTATTCAGGGATCTCCACAGAATGCACTGTCCCGACCTCAGACTTTAGTCATATCAGAAACAATGGCGCAAAAGTATTTCTCCGGCGAAAATCCCCTAGGAAAAACCCTGGAGATAAACAGTAAAGAGTATGAAATAACGGGGGTCGCAATCGATTCTCCGAAAAATACACATTTGAAGTATGATTTAATCGCCTCTTTAGAGACGCTGAATGACTGGAGTGAGATGAGCAACTGGTATTCGACAATGTTTTTTACATATTTAAAGGTCAAACCGAATGTGAATATGGAAGAATTTTCCCAACAAATCAGCCATGTTGCAGATAAATACGTCGGAGAAAGATTGGCTACCAGTGGAACGACTTATTTTTATTTTCTTCAGCACGTACCAAGCATTCATCTTTACTCGAATATTGGCTATGATGTTGAGCCTTCGGGGAATCCTCTTTATGTCAAAATTTTTAGCCTTGTCGGCCTGTTCATCCTTCTTATCGCGGGCCTAAATTTCATGAATCTTGCGACGGCTCGTGCAGCGAACCGCTCCAAGGAAGTGGGTTTGCGCAAGGTCGTTGGCGCACAAAGACTTCAGCTTATAGGTCAGTTCCTGGGAGAATCCATCCTTATGGCGATTCTTTCATTGGGCTTAGCCTTGGTTTTGGCCAGATTTATGATTTCCCTTTTAAATAATCTGATAGGACTTACTCTGAACTTTGCGGATTTACTGCGTCCCGACATTTTGGTTGTCCTTCTTGGGGGGGCATGCCTGGTGGGTGTGCTCGCAGGTCTTTATCCGGCATTTGTACTGTCCTCATTTAAACCTGCGATAACATTAAAGGGCGTCTTGAGCGGGGGATCTCGAAATATTGGCTTGCGGACGGTTCTAGTGGTAGTTCAATTTACGATATCTGTTTTTCTGATTATCGGCACTCTCTCTATGTATAAACAATATGATTATATGAGAAGCCAGAATTTAGGCTTTGAAAAAGAACAAAAACTTATTCTTCCCTTACGGGGGGGGATTGATGTTGAAAAAAGTTTTGAAACCGTCAAAGATATATTTTCTAATCACTCTTCAGTTTCCGGCGTCACGGTGTCCTCGAGTATTCCGGGCCGGAAATTCTCCAGTTTCAGCATTAGATTGGTTGGGGAGGAGGATGCAAAAAATCAGGATATGTTCCATTTGCATTTTGATACAGATTTTGTCCCAAATTATGGCATCGAAATGGTTGAGGGGCGATCTTTTATGAAAGAAATGAAAACAGATTTTATGGGAGCTTTTCTTATTAACGAAGCCGCAGTCAAAGCTTTCGGCTGGACGAGTCCTGAAGATGCCCTTGGAAAACGTCTTCAAACGGGATATGGCGGGCGGATTAATCCCATCATCGGAGTGACCAAGAATTTCCATTTCCGTGGACTCCAGACCGAAGTTGAACCCCTGGTCATGGAATTCCTGCCGTGGTCGTTTAATTACCTTACTCTCTCTATGGACATAACACACATTAAGGAAACTATGACTTTTGTCGAATCTCAGTGGAAAATACTATTTCCCGAAAATCCATTCGAAAGTTTCTTTTTGGACATGGATTTTAATCGGCAGTATAAGGCGGACGAGCAAGCCGGCAGTATTTTTAGTATCTTTACTCTCCTAGGATTGGTTATCGCCTGCCTGGGACTTTTTGGATTGGCTTCCTTTATGGCTGAATCCCGAACAAGAGAAATTGGTATTCGGAAAGTACTTGGAGCCTCTACCTCAGGTCTAGTGGTGATGTTGTCCAAGCAATTCATAAAATGGGTGATTCTGGCGAACGGCGTGGCCTGGCCAATTGCGTATATCTTTATAGACAGATGGCTGAAGAACTTCGCCTACAGAAGCAATATCGGAATAGGAATATTTATATTTTCAGGCGTTGTGACACTTTTTATAGCCCTATTGACTATCAGTTTTCAGTCCATTAAAGCTGCTGCATCTAGTCCTGTAGAGGCCCTGAAATATGAATAAACTGAATTATTCATAAAAACTGCCGATACTTTTATTTAATAGTATGATACCCGCACATTATCATGCTTTCCAGTGGGTCAAGTAGTATCGCTTTTTTTTAAGTTTCTTTTTTCTATCGGCATTTTTTACCC
>JAGLWV010000165.1 GCA_023133225.1 Candidatus Aminicenantota bacterium
CATGCGGCCTCGCCGCTACAGCAATCTCGGCCCGTGAATAATCCAGGCTGCTTGAATTATTCATAAAAACTGCCGACACTATATTTTATTTACAGTGATATAAGATTTTTTCTTTACCGTAAACTGGGGCCGAGAAGAATGGCGTTGAGAAACAGCTTGTTCAACCCGTCGTAAGACGCACGGAAGTTTGGATCTTCGGTAAAAAGGATGAGTTTTCCCCTGCCGTACCTTTCCATAAAAAGACAGCCTTTTTCAGCCAGGAGTTCTTCCGTCTTGGGCCATATGAAACCGCTCAGCTTCAGATCTTTAAATGAGGCAAAACGACCAACATTTTTGCTCTCATCCTCAAAAGGAAGGTAGACTGAGCTCGAACGCACCAGCACCGCCACTGAATCGGGGACGCCATAGCTGAGGAAGCTCAACGGATTTATGTTCACCCGGACGATGGCTCCCGGCGTCCGTCCAGGCCGATCGGTGGAAATTTTCGCTTGAGAGATTCCGGCCTGCTGCAGCCAGCTTGACGCACCGGATACGGCGACAACAGTTCCCCCAGACCGGATCCACTCCTTGAAAGAATTAAGATGGCTTTTATTGAGTGCGCTGGAATATCTGCCGCTGGGCAAAACGACCACATTATAATCGCCGAGGTTGGATAAATTTCTGGCGTTTAGCCGTGTAAAGGGAAGACCGAATTCCCGTTCAAAGAGGTAATGAATCGCGCCGTAGGAACCGGAGGAAACCGGTGACTCGGTCATTAAGGCAATTTCGGGTTTGTTTAAGGTGTTGATATTGTTAGAGCCAAGATCAATGCCCGCTTCGGCAAGCAGGTGACTGACGGACGTGACATCCACTCCATGCTTCTGTGCCAGTTCTTTGATGCGGTTGTGTATGGATTCAGGATTCCTGTTCATACGCACAACTAGAGTTCCCGGCGGCCAATTCACGCCTTTGATCGTAAAGGATTTCCGCGCGATCCGGACCTTGTAATCTTCAGAGAGAAGACAATTGAGAATTTTTGATGCGGCAAGAGTATTGAATGGAATCAAGTAGATCTGCCCGGATTTCCCTCCGATGACTTTTCCTGTAAATTTTTTGGCTTCTGTCACAGGTTCGGTTTCGACAATTGAGTTTTTACCGGTCCAGTAGGCATCCACACCGTAAGTTAACGGCATAGACCAAGCTGTGACATCATAAAAGTTTCCTCTCTCCCCCCTCTCCTGCCTCTTTTTTTCTTCCTCGATAAACTCCTTCCTCAAGGGAGAATCCGGAGCCAGGAGAGCCTTGATCAAGATCTTTTGAGGCTGTTTGAGAGTGATAATATAGGAGCCTTTCGGGAACGTCTTTGAAGCCGCCTTTTTTGTCATATAGGACGTAGCTCTTCTGTTCGTAAATGATTTTGTCGCTCTTTTGATCTCAACTTTTTCAATAAGCAGGTTGGCGATCAACTTTTCCGTGATCTGGGGATCGTTGTCCGGTACAAGAATGATCTCTTTCATAGGATCGGTATCGGCATCCTTTAAGCCGGTAACGAAAAAATTGTGAAAGTCCCGGATTCTTTCTTCTCTCCTTTCCGAAACGACCTGAAGAGTGGCCATCGAGGTGGTAAAGTGATGCCATGAGGCCTCCCGTAAAGTCAGAAGGGATCCGTCATCGCGGTAGGAGCTTACCCCTCGTGCAGAGGCCTGCTCATAGGTCATGCCGATAGCGCCGTTTATTGAGGGGTAGGACGTACCATATCCGGGATAAAAAGAATCGAAGCTTTCTTTGGTGTAATATCCCCATCCGAAATGGTCAAAAGCGCGGGCATTGGCATCGGCAATAATATTCCACCATTTCATCAATTCAGGTATAACGAACTCATTATACGGGGGCATCGGGGGGGCAAAGAAATATGTGGAATTAGTTCCCATCTCATGCAGATCAGGGAAAACATGCGGCATCCAATCATGGTAGTGTTTGGCCTTCTGGAGGGATTCGATCTGGGTCTTTAGAAAAAAATCGCGGTTGAGATCAAAAAGATAGTGATTAGTCCTCCCCCCGGGCCAGGGGTTTGAGTGTTCGACATCTCTGTTTTGAGGATGGGATTTTAAAGTGACGACCGACCGCATGTAGTGAGTATATCTTTCGTGGCCGTCGGGATTCTGGACAGGATCGATAATGGAAACGACATTTTTTAATATGTTTAAAGTTTTTTCATCCGTTCCTGCGGCCAGCTGGTAGATGGTCCGGATTGCGGCCTCCATTCCTGAAGCTTCATTGCCATGGATGTTGTAACCCAACCAGACGATCGCAGGCATTGAAGAAGCGATACGGTCGAGTTCAGGTTGAGACAGGGTGCGCGGATCGGTCAGTTTGAGATTGTCGGTGCGGATCTCTTCAAGCTTTATCATATTTTCGGGAGCGCTTATAAAAACGGTATAGAGTTTCCGTCCCTGGTATGTCTCGCCATAGCTGACCACTTTGACCCTGTCGCTGGCCTTTTCTACGGCCAGGATAAAGTCTTCCATTTCCCAGTGGAACGTGTGAAGCTCGCCGAACCGGTGCCCGATAATGTCCAGAGGAATGGGAATGGCCTTATCATAAATCCCCCCTGGATAGAGGTCTTCATCCTGTGAAAGGGAAACAGAGGGCAGCATGACTAAACAGGCAAATAAACTAAAAAGGACTATTTTTTTTGTTGAAATCATATTCTCCTCCTTTTA
>JAGLWV010000166.1 GCA_023133225.1 Candidatus Aminicenantota bacterium
AATTGCGGAGCTTAGGTGTTTTATTACATGAAGATTTTAAGATTGTTTGGTGCTTCAATTTTTTATGCGGACCTCCAACCGGCCTTAAGCTTCTTTGATAGAGTTTGAACGATCTCGGCGTTTTCGGGAAATCCAGCGATATTGATGTTCTCCTCAGAATCCGACCGGATGTCGTAGAGCTCAACAGCAGCAAAATCCCCTGCTGCCTTAGTGATATTGTCCCAATGATACCACTCAACATAATGATACTGCTTGGTCACCATTGAGTAGCCCATATATCTTTTTCTATCGGGCGAGTTTTTCGGCCGGCGGACATACTGGCTGAACACAGCGGATTTTAATTCCAGATCAGGATTTTTGAGCAAAGGCTTAAGGCTTCTTCCCTCCATGTAAGCGGGTATTTCTATTCCGGTCATGTCACAGAGCGTAGGAAAAAGATCCACCAACTCCACAAGCTGGTTGCATTCCTGCCCTTGATTAAGCATTCCCGGTGCTCTCACAATGAGAGGCACTCGGGTATCGATATTGTAGTTCGTCTGCTTGCACCAGCTTCCGTGTTCTCCCAGTTTCCAGCCGTGATCTCCCCAGACAACAACGATTGTGTTTCTATCAAGATCCTGTTTCTTTAAGCCGTCCATCAGGCGGCCAAAGCAGGCGTCCACATAGCTGACAGAGGCATAGTAGCCGTGTTTCAGCATCCGGGCAGTTTCTTCAGGAAGCTTCGCAACCGAGGGGTGCTGGACCCATTCCAGATCATAGCAGGCTGTCAGTTCATAAGTAGAATTCATCGCCATGAGGGGAGAGTTCTTGGGCAAGTAGGGATTACTCGCGAGAGAAAGTTCATTCCTATCATATAGATCCCAATACCTTCGGGGAGCTACAAAGGGAAGATGAGGCCTGTAATAACCCACTGCAAGATAGAAGGCTTGTTTTTTCTTTTTGAGATCCTCGAGCTTTGCGAGTGCCAGATCGGTTTGTGCGCCGTCGTAAAATGCGTTGTCAGGGGCTTCGGAGTTTTCCCATGAACGGCCGTAGGCCCAGCCTCCGGCATAAACATTAGGATTTTTCTTGAGCCGTCGCTCTCTGACTTGAGCCAGTTCTTTGTTAAGCTCTTCATCGTAGTAGAATGATTCGGGATCCCGGTCGATCATTTCAGCGGTTGTGTATTCCGAAGGACGCAGATCAGGCTCATCGAATGAGATAGGATCGGGCATGTGGTTGTGAAAGATCTTCCCCATCGATACTGTGTGGTATCCGAACTTGTGAAAGTGCTGCGGCATAGTCACTGCATTGGGATCGATCTCCCTGAATTTCTCGCCAAGGCTCCAGACGTGGGTCGAATCAGGCCTTTTCCCCAGCATAACACTGGCGCGTGAAGGAGCGCAGGCCGCGGCCTGGCAGTGAGCCTGTGTAAAGGTTACCGACTCTTTGGCAAACCGGTCAAAATGTGGAGTTTTTATTTCTGTATTGCCGTAGCACCCCAATTCAGGGCGAAGGTCATCAACGATCACAAATAATATATTGTAATGTTTATCTCTTGATAAGAAACTGCAGCTGGGCAAAACACTCGCGACTCCCGCGGCAGTTGTAAGCTTGATGAACTCCCTCCGGTTGTATGTATGGATATGTTTTCCCATTACCCTCTCTCCTTACATAAACAATAGGAATTTCTTGTTTTTTTCCAAATCCCTCTTTTTTTCTTCCGCTTGCGAACCATCTTGAAGGAATATACTAAACCTCAAACTGATATGTCAATTAGCCTGAATTATTCATAAAAACTGCCGACACTATATTTTGTTTACAGTGATATGAGCTTTTTATGTTGTTTTTCTCATAACCAAGTTTCAGACTTTCTTCCATGTTCTCAATTTTATAATAAGTCGGCATTTTTTACCCTACGGGCGAGCAAATCTGACGACTTTTAATATAATTAAATTGTCATCGCGAGCGAAGCGTGGCGATCTCATGATGATGCGCCATAGGCATGGGATTGCCGCCTCACTGCGCTCCTTACAATGTTGTCTCCTTTTCAATCCTCACGACTACGTGGGGCTTCGTTGCAGCCCATTCGCGGATAAAAGAGGGGAAGTAAAAGAGGGGTCAAATCTTTAATCTTGATAAATTTTCCGCCAAGATTAGTGAATCATCAAGAAGTGTCAAACAATTTATCAAGATTAAAGATTTGACCCCTCTTTTATTACCAGAGAACGCCGTAAAGCCCCTTGTTTTAGCAATGGGGATATAAGGCGCTTGCCGTAGAGCAGCAGCAGTTAGTAGTTGTATTATTTAGCAAAATGGTATGTAATGAAAACATAGAATTAAGATCAAAAAGTACATAGAAAGCCAGAAGACATCTCAAAGGCAATGATAACCTCAAAGAGCTTCAAATATCAACTTCGATCGACTCAAAAGCAAGAATCCCTCTGCAGTCAGA
>JAGLWV010000167.1 GCA_023133225.1 Candidatus Aminicenantota bacterium
GATTTACAAAAAACGGGAAGCAGGCGTGAGTTCTTAAAGGATGGGATTCGAACCGTTTTAGTTGGCGGTTTTGTTTTTGTAAGCGGGATGTTTGGATGGAGGAAAATATCAAACGCAGGCCAGACATCGAGCCTGGTCAATTTGCCTTGCAGGGACTGTTCAATACTGCCTGTCTGTTTTTTACCTAAAGCCATTGATTTCAAGCGGGAAAAACGCCGTTCGCCACAAAATTCTTTCCTTATGAAAAAAGGAACCGATAGTGAAAAATAATAAACTGATAAAACCAAAAATAAAGCCAATGAACAGACGGAATTTCATCCGGACAGGTTTTCAGGCCTTCGCTGGCCTTACTATCGGTGGAATTGCCGGGCTCTTGTTCAGCAGGTCTTCCTCTGAAGAGATGGTCTGGCAGTTAGATCCCAATCTCTGTGTGCAGTGTGAAAAATGCTCGGTAAACTGTGTTTTGCCCAATTCAGCTGTAAAATGTGTTCATTCCTATTCGATGTGCGGTTATTGTGATCTGTGCAGCGGGTATCTGCAGCCGGGAGCCAAGGCAAGAGATACCGGGGCGGAAAGCCAACTCTGCCCGTCTGGCGCGATAAAACGGACGTTCATTGAAGACCCATATTTTCAATACACCATTGATGAAGATTTGTGTATCGGATGCGGAAAATGTGTGAAAGGTTGTGATTCTTTCGGAAACGGCTCACTCTATCTTCAAGTCCGGCATGATCGATGTTTGAACTGCAATCAATGCTCTATCGCCAGATTATGTCCTTCCCGGGCATGGAAACGTGTCCCAGCCAGTCAACCTTACATTCTAAGAGGGGACGAGAGCAAAAGATATCTGGAAAGTTAATGATTTCTGATATAAGAAAACAAAAAAGGGCTTCAGATGGCAGGAGAGCAGCGGGAAAATTTCAGGTTATAGAGATATTATAATGCGACAACGAACAAGATTATTGAAGATTATTTTTGTTTTTTTCTTATTGGTAGTCCCCTCTTTAGATCTATCTCAAGTTAGAGAACGATTTCCAAAACCTGATTTTCAAACAGACTATGTGCGGCCCAATTTAATAACACCAGCCACACGATCTCCAATTCTGGAATACATGGATATATTTGTCCTCGTCGCTGTCCTGTTTTTGGTCACTTATTCCGCCCACAAACAGAGGTCACGCAGACAGATTTTTTTATTGATGGTTTTTTCTCTTGTCTATTTTGGATTTTACAGAAAAGGATGTGTCTGCTCGGTTGGGGCCATTCAAAATGTCAGCTATGCGCTGTTCACTTCGGCTTACGCCATTCCTTTTACCGTCATTGCTTTTTTTGTTCTCCCTCTCATTTTTACTCTTTTCTACGGCCGCACTTTTTGTGCAGCCGTTTGTCCCCTGGGGGCCATTCAAGATGCTGTTGTTCTTAAGCCCACTAAAGTTCCTGCTTGGCTGGCGAATGTCCTGGGTGTTATTCCATATATTTATCTTGGATTGGTTCTTTTGTTTGCGGCGACCGGTGCAGGATTCATTATCTGTCAGTATGATCCGTTTATCGGATTTTTCCGTTTTGGCGCAAGTTTTGGTATGGTCATTTTTGGATTGTCCATGCTTTTGCTAGGGACAGTCGTGGCACGTCCCTATTGTCGGTTTTTATGTCCCTACGGCGTATTGCTGAGTTGGATGTCTCGTCTGTCAAAATGGCATGTTAAGATCACTCCGACGGAATGCAATAACTGCAGGCTGTGTGAAGAATCCTGTCCATTCGGTGCGATCAAAAAACCAAGCGAGACAGTCCATCTGGAAAACAGACAAGCTGAGATCAAACGACTTGCCGTTTTATTTGTTCTCCTTCCTGTTGTTTTGATCGGCACCGGCTGGATTGGATCTCGACTCAATATACCGCTTTCCCGCCAGCATTTTACCGTATCATTGGCTGAAGAGATTCTTTTAGAAAATTCTGGGAAAAGGACAGAGATGACGGATGCGACCACGGCTTTTCGAGCTGCAGGGAAACCGACCGAAGAGTTATTTGAAGAAGCAAGGATCATTCAAGATAAATTCAAAGTGGGTGGATGGATTGTAGGGGGCTTTATAGGATTGATCATTTGGATTAAACTTATAAACGCTTTCATCCGGCGGAAACAGCCTGAATATTACATCGATACGGGAATGTGTCTGAGTTGTGCCCGGTGTTTTTCCTATTGCCCGTATGAACAGGTGCGCCTTGGCATCATAACTCCGGAGGAGGCAGATAAACTAGGGACCAGGAAAGTGAAAATAAAACAGTTCAGAGCTTAATGAACATGGATTATTCATAAAATGGATGACAACAAAAATAAAACGTCGAGAATGGGGTACAACATTGCCAAAAGGATTGCCTTAGTTGCGGCTGTTTTTGCTGCTATACTCAGCATCCTGATGATAGCCAACTACATACAGACTAAGGCAGTCGATCCTTTGAACAGCAAAGCGATTTCTCAGTTGATGGAACAGCTTCAAGAGAATCCGAATGATACAGCTCTAAAAGAACAGATCCGGGCACTCGATCTACTGGCAAGAAAGGCTTATTTTACACATCAATGGCAGCTTCGAACAGGAAGTTATTTGCTTTTTGTCTTTGTACTCGTTCTTTTGCTTTCTCTGAAATACATGAGTTCCCTGGAATCGAAATTGCCTGATCTGAGCGAAAGCCCAAGTCCGGATGAGACCACAGAGAACAGGTTATTGTCGCGACAATATCTTATTTTCGGTGGAGCGGGTTTGTTTGTCCTGGCATTTGTTCTCGGCATCTTATCACAGAGCGAATTGAAGAATATTGGAATTTTTAGAGCTGAAGAAAGTGCAAAGGCTGCCGGCTTTCCGGGTATCAATGAGATAAGGGATAATTGGCCGGCTTTCCGGGGCCCGGAGGGGAATGCTGTGGCATACAACACGGATGTGCCAACGGAATGGGACGGTCGATCGGGCAAAAATATCCTTTGGAAGGTCCCCATTCCTCATCCCGGGTATAATTCGCCCATTCTATGGGGAAAAAAGATCTTTCTTACGGGTGCCGATAGAAAAACTCAGGTGGTTTATTGTATCGACGCCGAATCAGGGAAGATTCTCTGGCAGGCGGAAATGAATGATATCCCGGGAGCGCCTGGCGGACGACCTGATGTCACTGAGGATACAGGTTATGCCGCTCCCACAATGACGACTGATGGACAAAGGGTGTATGCTATCTTTGCAACGGGCGATCTCGCCTGTTTTGATTTTGATGGCAACAGGATCTGGGCCAAAAATATAGGTAAGCCGGATAATCATTACGGGCACTCGTCCTCTCTTATCACATATCAAGATTTGCTGCTTATTCAGTTCGATCAAAACACTGGAGGATATCTGATCGCGTTGAGATCCAGCACAGGTGATTTGGTGTATGATAAATCCCGTGATGTTGAGATCTCCTGGGCATCACCCATAGTAGTGAATACCGGAAGTCGAACAGAGATCATTCTCAATTCAAATCCATTTGTGGTCTCTTACGATCCTCGGACTGGACAGGAATTATGGCGGGTTAAATGCATGCAGGGGGAGATCGCTCCATCGCCGGCTTATGCGGATGGAATGGTCTATGTGGTTAACGATTATGCCCGTCTTGCCGCGATAAAATTACAGGATACACCCGTGGTTGCGTGGGAATACATCGATGACCTTTCTGAAGTGTCCAGTCCTCTTGCGACAAAAAATTTGGTCATAATGGCTGCGAGTTATGGGACCGTGACATGTTTTAACGGTAAAACCGGTGAAAGGTACTGGCTCCACGATTTTGATGATGGATTTTATTCATCTCCCATCCTGGTCGGCGAATCTGTTTATCTAATGGATATATCGGGAATCATGTCTGTTTTTAAAGCGGACAAGAAATTCCAGCTCATCAGCCGGTCTGAACTCGGAGAAAATGCCATGACAATCCCGGCGTTTAAACAAAATCGCATTTATATCCGCGGAGAAAAACATCTGTTTTGTATAGGAAATGAGCTTGAACAATTCTAAGCTGGAGGAGCAAATCATTGCTTCTGAGGTAGATCAGATTGTCGAAAAGATCGGTACAAGTGCCGGTGGTGTCATCCCCATTCTGCATGCCATTCAAAAAAAATATAATTACCTTCCAGAATCGGTGCTACGGAGAGTGTGCGAGATAACGGATATTACTCCTGCTGCAATAACAGGAATATCGACATTTTACTCTCAATTCCGGCACACTCCGATTGGCGAACACATTATCCGGGTCTGTACCGGTACGGCATGCCATGTCAAAGGTTCAGAGTTTGTGTATGAAACATTTTGCCGCGAATTGAGTATTGGGGAGGGTCAGGATACAGATCCCGAAGGTCAATTCACTCTCCAAAAAATTGCTTGCCTTGGCTGCTGTACCATCGCTCCAGTCGTACAGATCGACGATGTGACTTATGGGCATGTTAAATCTGATGGTGTTTCCAATATTCTTGAAGATTTTCTTCATCAGAAAAGCCGGAGTAGTGAGCCGTCCAGTGATCGTAAAATCGATCCAGATGTAGGGGGTGAGATAAAAGTTGGGCTGGGTTCCTGTTGTATAGCCAGCGGGAGCAGCAGAGTCCAGCAGGCTCTGGAAAGCTGCTTTGCGGAAACCGGTGTCCACACTCAAGTTAAAAGAGTGGGATGTGTGGGGATGTGTCATCGAACTCCACTTTTAGAGGTATGTCCGCCAAACGAAGAACCAGTCCTTTATGATAAAGTGAAGCCTGAGGATGTGAAAAACATCGTACTCAGGCACTATAAGCCAAAAACGCTTCGCCAGCGGATCAAAAATGCGGCATTCAATTTTATAGAAAATATCATCGTCGATAGTCGGTCGAATGGATTTACGCGCCATCCGATTCATGTGCGTGATCCCAAGGTCGAAGCCTTTCTGGGAAGACAGCAGCATATTGCCACCGAACATTCTGGTCAACTGGATCCGCTCGACCTTGAGGAATATCGTTCGAGAGAGGGTTTTAAAGCGTTAGAACAGTGTCTCACGACATTATCTCCGGATGAAATTCTCGATCAGATAAAAACCAGTGGTTTGAGGGGAAGAGGAGGAGCAGGATATCCCACCGGGCAAAAATGGGAAATGACCCGTCAAGAAAAAGATGATACAAAGTTTATTATCTGCAATGGCGATGAAGGCGATCCAGGCGCTTTCATGGACCGTATGATCCTGGAATCCTATCCTTTTCGAGTCATCGAGGGCATGGTTATCGCTGCCTGTGCCATCGGCGCTCATGAAGGATATTTCTATATTCGCGCTGAATATCCACTCGCTGTCCAACGGGTCAAGGCTGCACTCAAACTATGCCAGGAATCAGGGCTTTTAGGAGAGAATATTCTAGGAAGTGGAGTTTCATTGAAATTAAACATTATGGAGGGAGCCGGCGCATTTGTCTGTGGTGAAGAAACAGCGCTCATCGCTTCTATTGAAGGAAGGCGTGGTAACCCCAGCTTCCGTCCCCCTTATCCTGCCCAGAAGGGATTGTGGGGCCACCCGACATTAGTGAGTAACTGTGAGACTTTTGCAACTGTGCCGTGGATTATTCGGAAGGGTCCTGAGGCCTTCAATGCATTTGGGACGAAAAAGAGCAGCGGTACTAAAGTTTTCTCTCTGGCCGGAAAAATCGTTCGTGGAGGACTCATTGAAGTGCCGATGGGGATTACCATTCAGGAAATTGTGGAAGATATTGGTGGCGGGATTGAAGATGGCAGAGAGTTTAAAGCGGTGCAGATCGGGGGGCCATCCGGAGGATGTGTGCCTGCGGAGCTGGCACATACCAGAGTCGATTTTGAAGATCTCACGAAGGTTGGTGCCATGATGGGCTCCGGTGGTTTGTTGGTCTTGGATGATACCGACTGTATGGTGGATATCTCCCGCTATTTTCTCACTTTCACATGCAATCAGTCGTGTGGAAAATGTACTTTTTGTCGTATCGGGACAAAACACATGCTTCACATTCTCGAGAAGATTTGCGCTGGCAAAGGGAATCAAGAAGATCTTAAGAAGCTTGAAGAGATCGCAAGGAAAACAAAACAGGGAAGCCTTTGTGGGCTGGGAAAGACAGCCCCGAACCCAGTTCTGACGACCCTTGCCTATTTCAAAGAAGAGTATGAGGCTCATTTGAATGGGATTTGCCCGGCGAAGCGTTGCAAAGCGCTCATTACCTATTCTATTACCGATGAATGTATCGGGTGCACGATCTGTGCCCAGAGATGTCCGACAAATTCGATTCCAATCACACCTTATAATAGGCACGAAATAAATCAAGAAACTTGCACGAAATGCGGGACCTGCAGGCAGGTTTGTCCAAACGAAGCTGTGATAGTGACATGAGATCAGTCAAAATAAAAATTAACAACAAGGAAGTAACTGTCCCCGCAGACAGCACAATCCTGGACGCGGCCGGGAAATTGAACATAGGCATTCCAACGTTGTGTTATCTGAACGGATTTGAGCGGCTCACATCTTGTATGATTTGTGTCGTTCATGAAATAAATTCTGATCGACTGATCCCGTCATGCTCTGCGGACGTTATTGAAGGTATGCGGATAGAGACGGATAATGAAAAAGTCAGAGAAGCTCGGAAAGATGCGCTGGATCTTTTATTGAGTGAACATGTGGGTGATTGTGAAGCTCCCTGCCATCGGGCTTGTCCTGCTCATATGAACATTCCGCTGATGATCAGACAGATTGAAGAAAAAAGATTTGAGGATGCCATCATTACGGTTAAGAAGGATATTGCCCTGCCTGCTGTTTTGGGACGCATCTGTCATGCACCATGCGAAAAAGGATGCCGTCGAAAATCTTATGACAGCCCGGTTTCAATCTGTCACTTAAAAAGATTTGTCGCTGATGTAGACCTTGCCCAGGATTCACCCTATCGTCCCGAATTAAAGAAGAGATCCGGTAAAAAAGTAGCGATAGTCGGGGCCGGTCCGACAGGTCTCTCTGCGGCCTATTATCTTCTTCAAAATGGGCATGCTTGTTTTATATATGACCAAAATCCTCAACCAGGCGGAATGCTGCGGTATGGAGTACCGGATGAGAAATTGCCCAAATCAGTCCTTGATTTAGAAATCGGGCGAATCTCTGAATTGGGCGCAGAGTTTCGAATGGGGCACTCACTTGGAAAGCACATCGGAATAGATGAATTGAGACATGAATATGATGCCGTAGTCCTTGCAGTGGGAACAGTAGATCCAGGGATGTTTGAGAATTCTGAGGTTGAACTGACGAACCGCGGCATTAAGGTCAACAGGAAAACCTTTGAAACGGCTGTTCCAGGAGTTTTTGCTGGCGGGAATGCCGTTGGGGAGGCTCGCATGGCCATTCGTGCTGCAGCTCATGGAAAAAATATCGCTTATTCAGCCAGCCAATTTTTAAGAGGACTAACTGTAACAGGTCCTTCTCAACGATTCAATTCCGTAATGGGAAAAATTCGTGATGGAGAAGCCGACGAATTCATGAAGGAAGCTGGAAAACACGGACAAATAATCCCTGAAGGCGGTTTTGAAAATGGCTATACGGATGTGGAGGCCATGAAAGAATCATCGCGCTGTTTTCACTGTGACTGTAGGAAGCTTGACTCCTGCAAATTGCGGCAATATTCAGAAGAGTATTCTGCGAATCAGCATCGCTACAAACTCAACGGAAGAAGAAAATTTGAAAGGATCATCCAGCATGACCAGGTGATATATGAACCTGGAAAGTGTATCAAATGCGGGTTATGTGTGCAGATAACAAGGAAAGCCGGTGAAAAACTCGGATTGGCATTTGTCAATCGCGGATTTGACGTTCGTGTAGAAACTCCCTTTAATGAACCGCTCAGGCAAGGGCTAATAAAAACGGCTAAAAAATGCATCGAAGCCTGCCCCACGGCGGCACTTTCATGGCGAGATCGGTCTTAAAATATGCGTAGATATATATTTGTAATCATACTAGTAATGATCCCTTTTCTCTTACTCGTATGCTCGAAAAAAAGAGAAGTTGAGGAGAGCCGAATGAATGTTGAGGCAGCAAGCTGGCCCACTTTTCGGGGTGATCCGGCGCTATCAGGAGTGGCGGAAGATATGCTGCCTGACACATTGACTTTGTTATGGTCTTTTAATACCGGGTCTGAAGTATACTCGTCTCCGGTTATTGGCTTTGGACGCGTCTATATTGGTTCTACTAATGGTAAAGTGTATTCCATCGATCTAAGAGATGGGAGCAAGATCTGGGAGTTCGATACCGGAGATGACATCGAAGCACCGCCTCTCCTCCTGGATAAGACGATTTATATCGGTTCTTTAAGCGGAGATTTTTTTTCTTTGGATGCACAGACCGGACAGGTGCATTGGAAATACAATATCGATAATTCCATTTATGGCTCGGCGAATTGGGCGAGAGTTCCAAAGAGTCAGGAAAAATTGATATTTGTGGGAAGCTACGACAATCAAATGTATTGTTTCGATGCGGCAACAGGGAAATTGAAATGGACATACGAGACAGATCACTATATTAACGGCTCTCCTGCTACAGACGGTGAGAATATCGTTTTTGGCGGTTGTGATGAAAAGCTTCATATTGTAAAGGTCCTTGACGGGATGAAGAAGGGTGAAGTATGGGCAGGCTCTTATATTCCTGGCTCTGCCGCTCTTGTTGGAAATAGAGCCTACCTTGGGCATTATGATAATAAATTAATCTGTATTGATATTGGTGAAAAAAGAATCGTTTGGGAATATGAGGACAGGGAAAATGGCGGTCCCTTCTTTTCCTCTCCAGCCGTGGGAAAAGATCATGTGGTCATTGGTTCGCGCGATGGGTATTTGCATTGTGTAAACCGGGAAACAGGGAAAAAGATTTGGACGTTTAGAACTCGTGATGAAATAGACAGTTCGCCAGTCATCGCCGGTAATAGAGTCATCGTTGGGTCGATAGACGGAAGACTCTATGTCGTTAACTTAGCGGATGGAAAAAAAATTTGGTCCTATGAGATCGGTGCTGCCATTATTGGATGTCCTGCGGTTGCAGGGGGATTCATTGTTGTAGGAGCCGAAGACGGACGAGTTTATACATTTGGAGAAGGTTCATGAAGATTGTGTATGCTACACCCGGATCTGGCGGGACATTTTACTGTCAAAACTGTTTTCGAGATGATGGGTTACTTAATTCTCTTCATGCACTCGGACATGATGTATATAAAGTCCCTATGTATCTCCCTACATATCTGGAAGAGAATGGGAAAATTGCAGATACACCCGTTTTTTATGGCGCTATTAATGTTTATCTCAAAGAAAAATTACCTTTTTATAGACATGCTCCCACGTGGGTGGAACAGCTCTTCGATTCTCATGTTTTGCTGAATTTAGCGGCGAAAAAAGCCGGCTCAACACGTGCTGCCGGACTCGAGGAAATGACAATTTCTATGCTGCAGGGTGAAAAAGGGCGACAGGCATCAGAATTGGATCATTTCATTAAGTACGTTCAGAAGGAGATCAAGCCCGACGTCGTTCATCTCTCAAATGCCCTCTTGCTTGGGCTTGCGCATAGAGTTAAAAATGACCTCCGAGCGGGAGTTGTCTGTTCACTGCAGGATGAAAACGAATGGATCGATCCGATGAGGGAACGTTACCAGAGTAAAGTATGGAATTTAATGGCTGAAAAAGCCGTCGATGTCGATATTTTCGTTACCGCAAGCAAATATTATTCAGATATAGCTCAAAAGAATCTAAGAATACCTGCTGATAAAATAAAGGTCATTTATGGCGGCATTAATCTGGACGGCTATGAAAGATCTTCCCTTCCATTTGAACCTCCGGTTATTGGATATCTGTGCAGAATGTCAGAGTATTTTGGTCTCGGGATATTGGTCGATGCTTTTATTCGATTGAAAAAAGACAGCCGATTTAAGGACCTGAAATTACATATGACCGGAGGTTATCCGGGCGATGATAAACACTTTGTGAGCGAGTTGTTAAAAAAAATATCAAAACATGGTTACGAAAATGATGTCAAAATATTCAAATATTTCAACAGAGAAAATCGCATCAAATTTCTTCGGTCACTCACGCTCCTCTCTGTCCCTGTTCCCACCGGTGAAGCGTTTGGCGCCTATCAACTGGAGGCATTAGCGGCTGGCGTCCCAGTTGTTCAACCGAATGTCGGGTGCTATCCGGAATTTGTAGAAGCGACGAGCGGTGGGGTCATTTATGAGCCGAATAATAGTGAAAGCCTTGCAAAAGCTATCGCTTCCCTTCTTGCAGATCCAGCTAGGGTCAGTGAACTGGGTGAACAGGGGAGAAGAGTCGTATTGGAGCGATTTTCCATGAATAATATGGCTAAGGATATTGTGAGGATTTATGAAGATATTACTTGAACTGAAAAATATTGAGAAAAAATATGAAATTCCTTCTAGTAAAGAACAGATCACTGTTCTTAAAGACCTTTCCCTTCGCGTTACCCGTGGTGAATCCATTGCTGTGGTTGGCCCATCAGGGTCCGGAAAAAGCACGCTTCTCAACATAATCGGTGCCCTCGATAAGCCCACTTCCGGGCTTGTGACTTTTGCGGGGAAAAATCTGGCGGACCTGGATGATTCGGAGCTTTCTAAGATCAGAAACAAGGATATCGGTTTTGTGTTTCAGCTCCATCATCTTCTTCCTCAGTGCACAACTCTTGAAAATGTTTTAATACCGACGATTCCTCTTGGGGCAAAAAAAGAAAGTGAAGAAGTGAGAAGCCGGGCAATAAAATTATTAGAGAGAGTCGGCCTCGATAAACATATGGATTACTTTCCTGCACAATTATCCGGAGGTGAGCTGCAGCGCGTAGCTGTAGTCAGGGCCCTCATAAACAGACCGAAACTTGTGCTGGCAGATGAGCCCACAGGCTCTCTCGATAGGGAATCCTCTGATAACCTTGGTCAATTATTGATAAAATTAAACAAAGAAGAAGCTGTTACTCTCATTGTTGTCACCCATTCCATTGAACTTGCCCGGCTCATGGATAAAGTATTCAATCTCCGAAATGGAAAGCTGGAACTGTGATTTGATGAATTTTTGGACATTACTTCAACGCAGCCTTACCTTTTATCGAAAAACCCATCTCTGGGTAATTCTGGGAACTATGATAAGCACGGCCATATTGGTCGGGGCCCTTGTCATAGGAGATTCTGTTCGTTTCAGTCTTAGGCAGATTGTATTGGACAGGCTTGGAAAAACCGAATTTGCTTTAAATTCGGGTGACCGTCTCTTCCGAACTCAAATGGCAGACGACATTTCGAAAATGCTTGGAACCTCTGTTACACCCCTTCTTCAAACAAGAGGTATCGCCATTGCTGAAGGGGGGCAGCGAAGGTTAAACAACATCCAGATTATCGGTGTTGATGCTCGTTTTGGGGAGATAGGCAATGCTAAAGATCTTCATGATGGTCTCTCTCCGGATGAGGCCATTGTCAATCGTCAACTTGCTTCACGCCTGCAATTGAAGAAGGGCGATGAATTATTAGTCCGTATCGAGAAATTAGATATAATGCCTAAAGATGCTCCTCTGGCCTTAGATATGGATTCCACAATTGCACAACGCTTTAAAATAAAAGCCATTGCTTCAGATTCTGAGTTTGGACGATTTAATCTCAACGCCGATCAAGTTGCTCCCAGCACTGTATTTGTTTCTTTATCATCTTTGTCTCAAGAAATGGGATTTGACAATAGGGCCAATGTATTACTTGTATCAGAAAGAACGGAGAGCCCGTTAAGCCTTCAAGCTGTAAAAGAAGCTTTCAAAGATACCTGGACACTTGCTGACGCCGGTCTTCAAATGATGATGCTTCCCGGGCGAAATATGATCGAATTAAAATCGGATCGTGTTTTCTTAGATCCACCGGTTGAAAATGCAGCCCTGGATATGGATAAAAATGCTCAGACTGTACTGACATATTTTGTGAATGAAATACGCCGGGGAGACAAAGCAACGCCGTATTCGTTTGTTTCAGCCCCGGGAACACCGGTTGTACCCTCCAATATGAAAGATGATGAAATAATCATAAATGAGTGGCTTGCCGGAGACCTGGATGCAAACGAGGGTGATCAAATCAAGTTTACATATTATGTTCTCGGTCTAAAACGGGATTTGATCGAGGTAAGTTCCGACTTCCGGATCAAAGCAATAGTCCCTTTAAGTGGCGCATATTTGGATAAGGAGTTGATGCCCAATTTCCCGGGTTTAGCTAATACCGAAAACTGCCGTGATTGGAATCCTGGTATCCCGATCGATCTCAACAGGATCCGGGATGAAGATGAGAACTATTGGGACAACTACCGGGGAACTCCCAAAGCATTTGTGACGCTCAACGCTTCTCAGCAAATGTGGAAGAATCGTTTTGGCAATTTAACCGCCATTCGATTTTCCGGCTTGGAAAAGAAAAAGATCGAGAATAATCTGACACGAGAAATAGATCCGGCTCAGCTCGGATTTATCTTCCGTGAGGTTAAAAAAGAAGGGCTCCGGGCAAGTAAACAGTCAGTCAGTTTTGCAGGATTGTTTCTTGGGTTGAGCTTTTTCATTATCCTTGCCGCTTTGTTATTAACGGGGCTGTTATTTGTTTTTAATGTTGAAACGCGGTCCGAAGAAATTGGGTTGTTTTTAGCATTGGGATTTTCCAGGAAAGGTGTAATGCGTTTGGTTCTCTTCGAAGGGGCTGTTCTCGTGATTATAGGAAGTTTGCTGGGGAGTGTTGTGGGAGTATTCTATAATCAGGTCATCCTTTTTGCTTTAAAAACAGTATGGCATGGAGCTGTTGGCACTTCAGCACTTCAAGTTCATCTTAAAGTCGTTACTCTCTTAACCGGCACAGGGATCGGAATACTCGTTGCTTTCTTCACGATATGGTTGGTTGCTCAAAAACAGGTTAAACAGCCAATCACAGGATTGCAGAGAGGTCTCTCGAAGCTTGAAGTTTTTTGGAAGAAAAAGCCCCGGATAAGTCTGTGGATAAGCATTGTTTGTGTGGTCGCGGTTATACTCATCTTGATTTTGGTAGATTTTGAAAGAGGAAAAGAGGCCTTTGCGTTTTTTTTCTCAGCCGGCTTATTGCTTTTAGTCAGTGGAATGGCTTTTACAAACGCTTTGCTGTTTAAGCTGGGAAAGAAAACAAACAGTGTCAAATTAAGCCTATTCAATATTGGAGTTCGTAACAATGCGAGGAGACGTCTTCGAAGTATTACTCTTATTGGACTTCTGGCATGCGGATTGTTCATCGTGTTTACTGTTGGCGCAAATCGGGATAATTCCTTAAAGAATACTGAAAGGAGAGATTCTGGAACCGGTGGATTTTCACTCTATGGGGAGAGTTCTATCCCCATTTACTATGATCTTAACAGCAAAAAAGGAGAGCAGTTTTATGGATTGAACGGTATGAGCACCAAAGGTGTGAGTTATGTCCAGTTTCGTGTTAAAGAGGGCGACGATGCGAGCTGTTTAAATCTCAACCGGGTTTCTCATCCTCAACTGATCGGTGTCGATCCAGACGAACTCACAAAGAGAGCATCATTCACTTTCGTTAAACTGACGGATGAGGTTGACCCGAATAATCCCTGGTCGGTTCTCAAACAAAATTTATCCGATGGGACTATACCTGCTTTTGCGGATCAAACAGTCATTGTTTGGGGATTGGGAAAAGCAGTGGGTGATACACTTGTTTATACGGATGAAAGTGGTGAGACATTCGATTTAAAATTAGTCGGTGGACTGGCTAACTCCATTTTTCAGGGGAACATTGTTATATCTGAAAAAGCATTTATTCAAAGGTATCCCTCATTAAGTGGATACCGGCTTTTTCTGATTGATGCACCGTTTGAAAACATCGACGAAGTTTCGAGAGACATTTCCTGGGCCATGCAGGATCAAGGCCTGGATCTGGTCCCCGCTTCAACCAGATTATCGGAGTTCAATGAAGTTCAAAACACATATCTATCTATTTTTTTGATCCTTGGGACTTTTGGCTTAATTTTAGGGAGTATCGGGATAGGAATAGTCGTTTGGCGCAATGTAAAGGAACGTCAGGGTGAATTAGCGTTGCTGCGAGCCGTAGGTTTCAATAGAAAATCTATTCAAGCCCTGGTCCTATCCGAACATTTCGTTTTATTGATCTCCGGTATTTTTTATGGTATTGCTGCCGCTTTATTGGCGACTCTTCCATCGTTGCTGACTCCTGGTTCTGAAATTCCATATTTTTTTATCATCGTTTTATTGATCGCTGTTTTTGTAAACGGTGGAATCTGGACTTTTTTAGCAACGTTCCTGGCGACAAGAAAAGATCTTTTACCGGCACTCAGGAATGAATAAATGGCTTGTAAAAGTATAATGAGTTAATTAAAGTGTGTGTTTAATTAAATTGGAGGAAGTCTTATGAAAAGACAGATCGTTTATTATGCCTTGATTATAATTCTATTTGTGGGCACAGGTTTTGCACAGTCTCAAGAAAATTGGCCCCAGTGGCGAGGCCCTCATCAAAACGGGATCAGTGATGCTGTTAACCTTCCATTGAAGTGGAGCCTGACGGAAAACATTAAATGGAAGACACCGCTGCCATCCTGGAGTGCTGGAACACCCATCATCTGGGGTGATCGGATCTTCATTACTTCTCCCTCTAAGGCAGAACCAAAGCCTAAAAAATCGGTAGAGAAGCCTCCGGTACAGCAAAAACAGGGGCAGAGAAGGAGCAGGAGAAGCAGCCGTGATCCCGGTGGCTCCAAGGTCCTGTTGTTTTGTATTTCAAAACAGAACGGGAAGATACTCTGGGAGCGTGAGCTGGATAGTGAAAACAAGCTTCATCGCAAACAGAATGATTCATCCTGTTCACCTGTCACCGACGGAAAAAATGTCTGGGTCGTTACGGGCAACGGTGTGGTTACGGCTTTAGATATGGATGGCAAGCAGATCTGGCAGAGAAATCTTCAGGAGAGTTATGGCCCATTTGGTCATAATTGGGGCTATGCTTCTTCACCATTGCTTCACAAGGGGAGTCTTATCATTGAAGTACTTCATGGTATGCGGACGGACGATCCTTCTTATATAGTATCGTTGAATGCTCAGAATGGAAAAGTTCAGTGGCGCCAGGAACGGCCTACCGATGCGATAAGTGAGTCTCCCGATGCCTATACGACTCCTGTCCTACTTGAATACGAGGGCAAGACCCAGATCGTTATTTCCGGTGGTGACTACGTAACAGGACACGACCCGAAAACAGGAAAAGAGATCTGGCGGGCGGCTGGATTGAATCCACTGAAGCGGCGTAATTATCGTGTTGTGCCCACTCCTATAATTGCGGATGGTCTGATCTACGCACCGACTCGTAGAAAACCTCTTCTGGCTTTGCGCGCCGGGGGTACGGGAGATATCACAACAAGCCACCTTGTTTGGAAATGGGAAGGTTCTGGTGCACCGGATGTTCCTTCTCCGTTATGCGATGGTAAATATTTTTACATGGTGGATGACAGAGGTCTGGTCACTTGCCTGGATGCGAAAAAGGGAACACTCATCTGGGGCCCGGAAAAAACAGCCGAAGGAATAGTGAGCGCGTCGCCGATCCTTGCTGGAGGCAAGATCTATATCCTGAACGAGAAAGCCGTAACGACAGTCGTGACTGCCGGGCCTGAATTCAAAATACTTGCTACGAATGAACTCGACGGAACTTACACTTTAGCGTCCCATTCGGTATCCGGCTCTCAAATCTTCATTCGGACTGCGACCCATTTATACTGCATTAAGTAGGAGAACAACTCAATATAACGTTATAAATTTTATCACGAATATTTTTGGAGGATAAAAGCAATGAAGAAAATTTCAATTGGAGTAGGAATTTTATTTATTTTTTCAAGCCTGTTTTGGGCGGTAGAGGGGCCTTCCGACTATGAAAAATACTGGCCTCAGTGGCGCGGGCCTTTAGCAACAGGCGTATCACCAAATGGCAACCCACCCATCGAATGGGGTGAGGATAAAAATGTGAAATGGAAAATTGCCATTCCTGGCAAAGGTCATGCGACTCCCATTATATGGGGGGATCAGATGTTTATATTATCGGCTGTTGAAACCGATAAAGAGGGTAAAGCTAAAGAACAAAACCAAGGCATGCAGCATGGTCGTGGTGGTCGCGGAATGCCTACTTTAAGATCAACAAAGGTGCATAAATTTGTCATTTTTGCGATCAACAGGCATGACGGAAAAATTCTCTGGCAGCACACGGTCAAAGAAGAAGTACCTGAAGAAGGGACGCACGAGATGGGCAGTTGGGCCTCGCATTCGCCTGTTACCGATGGTAAACATGTCTATGCATACTTTGGTTCCAGGGGTTTGTATTGCTTTGATATGAAGGGAAATCTCAAATGGGAGCGGGATTTCGGCCAATTGTCGAAAAGGATGAATTTTGGAGAGGGAAGCTCGCCTGCACTCTATGGGGATAAAATCATTGTGAACTGGGACCACGAGGGACAATCGTTCATTGTTGCGCTCGATAAAAAAACAGGAAAGGATATCTGGAAGGTCGATCGGGACGAAGGCACATCGTGGGCATCCCCATTTGTCGTCGAAAACAACGGAAAACCTCAGGTTATTACAAGCGCCACGAAACTTATACGGAGTTATGACCTTGCCACGGGTGAATTGATCTGGGAGTGTGGTGGTATGACAATGAATGCCATTCCGATGCCCGTCACAGCTAATGGCATTGTCTATGTCATGAGCGGTTTCAGGGGAAATGCCCTGCTGGCCATACGTCTGGCAGGCGCCAAAGGCAACATAACTGATTCTGATGCTATCGTCTGGAAACACGGCAAAGATACACCTTACACACCTTCTCCGCTCCTCTTTCAAGACAAGCTGTATTTTCTCAGAAGCAATAATGGGATCCTTACCTGCTTCGATGCCAAAACGGGAAAAGAGTACTACAGCAGGCAGAGACTCGAAGGTATGGGGAATGTATTTGCTTCACCGGTGGGAGCTCAAGATCGAATTTATATCGTAGGTCAGAAAGGCACCATGTATGTAGTTAAGCATGGTCCTGAATTTAAAATTCTGGCAAAGAACAAGCTTGATGATAATTTTAATGCGTCTCCGGCTATCGTGGACAATAGGATTTACCTGCGCGGATATAAAAATCTTTACTGTATTGAACAGAGATAGCCAGAACGACATTTAGCCTGAATTATTCATAAAAACTGCCGACACCTTCATTTATCTTCAATAATATTAAATTGTCCAGTCAATAAATGTTCAATGTAAAAATTTGACAAAAGAATATCAATTCATGAAAAAAGAATCAATCAACAAAGGCCTGCCCATTTTTTATGAATAAGTCAGGTGATATGTTCTCTCCAGGATGTCAGTGAGTGTAAATTGAGAAAAAAGAATATTTTTATCCACAAAATAATAGCTTGCAAAAAATACTAATTATTAATATAAATTCCTTGCAAAAAATACCAAATATGTGTATTTTATCTACATGAAACGCACTATCATCAAAGAGCTGACTGCCTGGAAAAACAGAAATGATCGCAAACCTCTGGTTCTGCGCGGTGCCCGGCAGGTTGGGAAAACATATATCCTGCAAGAATTCGGCAGAATATATTTTCCCCGTTATCATTATGTAAATTTTGAGAATGATGAACAACTGGGAGCGCTGTTTGAAAAGGATCTTTCACCCGTCCGGATCATCAATGAGCTGCAGTTTTACCTTGATACCAGTATAGACACGGCGCATGACCTGATCATTTTCGACGAAATCCAGCACTGTTCCCGAGCGCTGACCGCACTCAAGTACTTTCGAGAACAGATGCCTGAATTAGCTCTAGGTAGCGCCGGTTCATTGATCGGAATCAGTCTGGCTGACTCGTCTTTCCCCGTAGGGAATGTTGCTTTTTTGGATTTGTATCCTATGAACTATGATGAATTTCTGGAGGGTATTGGAAAATTGCGTTTAGCAGAAACACTGCGTACACAAGTTTTCCAAGAACCGCTACCAGAAATAGCGCACGGCCAATTATGGGATTTATGGAAAAATTACCTTGTTACGGGCGGACTGCCCGAAGCAGTAAACTGCTATCGCAAGCATCGCGAAAACCAGTACGAAGCAATCCAGGCTGTTCGGCGTATCCATCGGGACCTCCTGGACACCTACATGGCGGATATTGCCAAACACTCCGGCAAAACCAATGCCTTTCACATCGAACGACTCTGGCGCAATGTTCCGGTTCAGCTTGCGCGCTCTCAAGACGGGAGTGCATCGAAGTTTCGTTTCAAGGATGCTGTTCCTGGTTTGCGTGGTTATGATCGCTTATCCTCCCCGCTGGACTGGTTGGAAAATGCAAGGCTTATCATACGAACATCAATCGTGAATCGGGCTGAAACTCCGCTTGTTGGATTCGCGAAAGACAACTGGTTCAAACAGTACTTTTTTGATGTAGGGCTCCTGGCAGCAGCCAGCAATATTGATCCGGCATTTATTCTGAAATTCGATTATGGAAGCTATAAAGGTTATGTGGCGGAAAACTTTGTTGCTCAGGAGATGCGCGCTGCCGGAGTCCACAATTTGTTCTGCTGGGAAGGACGGACTTCTGAAGTGGAGTTCCTCGTGGAAACTCCATCGGGCATTGTTCCCATTGAAGTTAAATCAGGATGGGTCACAAAGTCCAAAAGTCTTAAGGTATATATAGAGCGTTACTGCCCCCAACAGAGTATCATTTTAAGTGCTGGAAATGTCAAAACACACAATTCTCGATTGTATGTGCCGGTTTATGCAGTCGGCCGGTTGGTAAAATTGTTGTTGAAGCAGAAGACATGATTGTCACGACACTTACAATTTTAACTCTCATTTGATCCCCCAGGAGTATAATTATACCTCTTCAATAATCTAATTCAACAATTGTGTGGACAAATCGACTGGCGTGGGACTCAAGTAGAATAATTCAACCTGTTTTCTCTTAATCAGTCTTAAACTTACTCCAATTGGTGATCTTGTATCGGATAACTTTAACATCTCCAATTTCCTCATTAACGCTGACCTCATATAGAAAGCCATTTTTAATGAGAGCCGGAATAAAGGTCCAGTTTATCTGATAGAGATAAATCCCATCTTTGGAGAATACATCAACCAAACTCATTGGCTTTTCTCTTTCAAGAATTGATTTAAACAAAATTACATAGAGACGCCCAGTATCATCGCTAAAAAAAGATTTGAAAAACGGACGATGATCTGAAAAAGCGATGGCCTTTTCCCTATCTCTTGTTCCACTTATAAGATAAATTCCATCTTTAATTGTGAGTTCTTTTTCCTTCCCTGATATGGATTGAGGCTTCTCTTCTTTTGCAAAGACAAAAATCGTACTGCCTTCACTATCGGCAACGTTAACTTTGTATTCTCTCGGAAAACCATAATAGAAAGAGTCGGATGTTCGCTGCGCAAAGGAAACGAAGTTGGTGTACCAATGTAAGACAGTTGCCTTTAGGCTCTTGTTATAACTTATTGTGTATTCGGCAATAGTTTGAATCGTTTCCCCATTTTCACCTACCTGAATAATAGACGTTTTGGCGCCTCCTTCAGCACGGGCGTTGGGCTGAGTTGAACCGAGGAACGTTCTGTCTGGTCCAGGAATGAGACGAGAATAAAATCTTTTAAGCTGGACTTTTTTTTGAAAAACTCCGTCTTTGTCATAGTAGAGAAGATAGCGGGAATCACGCACACAAGGATTCCCGACATCGTCAAAATAAAGTCTTGATGGTGACCTGTATTCACCCGGTCCCTGACCCTGTCGCCCAATCGTCCTCACATATCTTCCATTTTTATCGTATTTCTGAACTCTTCTATTCCCTCTATCACAAACATAGATGTTCCCCTCGCCATCGACATTCAGCGTCACACGTCTGGGGAAAAAATAATCTTCATCATTCACGTCGCCAATCGCCAGATCTTCTTCAAGCTCAAATGCGAATTCACCATATTTGGATTCCCCTGGATTAAAGACGACTTTAATGCCATCAACTATCTCGATATTTGCAGACCACTCAGTATCTTTTGAACTTTTGGAACACGAAATAGAAAATGACAGACAGATAGCTAGAAAAATCAATAATTCACACTGCAATTTTTTTCTCATTTTCCCCTCCTATAAAGGCTATCAGTTTGTTTGTTGTAATATTTCTATCAAATGTCGGAGTTTTTTCCCCTTCGGGCGAGCCAATCTCACCGCATCG
>JAGLWV010000168.1 GCA_023133225.1 Candidatus Aminicenantota bacterium
CGCAGTAGATCACTACAGCTTCATGTGCTGCTGCCTCACCGCTACAGCAATCTCGACTCGTGAATAATCCAGTCTGCCTGAGTTATTCATAAAAACTGCCAGCACCTTCATTTTTCTTTAATTTTCAGCGCCTCTTTTATCCGGGCCGGTGTCATGGGGAGCATCAGCATCCTGACACCTATGGCATCGTAGACCGCATTAGCAATCACGCCGCCCACAGAGGTGATAGCAGGTTCTCCACATCCTTGAGGAGCCATTTCAGGGTTATCAACAAGCACGGTTTCTATCTTCGGCAGCCAGGAAAAACGGGGGGTCTCGTACGTATCGAAGTTCTCATCCAGAATCCTGCCGCCCTTAAAACGGATTTCTTCGGTGAGAACATAGCCGAGCCCCATGATGATGCAGCCCTCGATCTGCATCCTTGTTCCTTCAGGATTGATCACTTCGCCCGTGTCCTGAGCGCATACGACACGCTCCACCCGGATCTCCCCTTTTTTCTCGTCGACTTTGACTTCGGCCATGGTGGCCAGGTACGTGCCCAGATAATCCGTGCAAGCGATTCCATAGCCCTTCCCGCTGGGCGCTTTCGAGAAGGATCGTCCGAACTTCTCCGCTGCTGCTGTGAGAACTCTCTGCATTCTTTTATCCGTTAAATTTTTCATCCGGAACTCCAGGGGATCCATCCCCGCTCCTTCAGCCATGACGTCGATGTGGGATTCGATGGCAAACACATTGGTGTTGCTTCCGGGGCCGCGCCAGGCACCAACACCGAAGGGGTGAACGCTGACGCCGCCGCTCCCTCTGCCTCCCCGTCTTCCATAGGAAAGGACTTGGTGGTGAGGGATATTGTAGAACGGCTGAGAGCTTCTGCTGCCTGCGAAGTAGTTGTGATATTCCCAGAAGACGATCTGGTTTGAGCTGTTGAGACCGGATCGAATCTCTATGACGGCTGCCGGCCGGAAGGTATCATAAAAGAATTCCTCTTTCCGGCTCCAGGCAACCTGCACGGGTTTTCCGCTCAATTTGGCAAGCCGGGCTGCTTCGACTATCTGTCGCCCGCTGTTTTTTCCGCCGAAACCACACCCGACAAAAGGAGTAATCACACGGACATTCTGAGGAGAAAATCCCAGGACCCCGGCGATTTCTCCCTGGGCTCTGAAAGGAGCCTGTGTAGAGGCCCAGACCGTGGCTTTATCTCCCTCTATTTTTACTACAGCCGTATGGTTCTCCGAGGGAGCGTGGGCGACGTAATGATTGAAGTATGCCTTTTCGAATGTTTGACTGGCCAGGCTTTTCCCCTCATCCAGATTGCCAGCTTCTGCTACGCTTTGTCCTCCCGAGGCGGAATCTTTCAAGTGTTTAAAGATGGTCTTGTTGTCCACCTTATATTCGGGCGGCTCGAATTGAGCTTTTATCAATCCAAGGGCCTTATCTGCCACATCGCGGTGCTTGTGAAGAACGGCGATTTTATCTTCATCCTGTATGATTTGAATATCCTTAATTTTCTGAGCGGCAGAAGTATCCACACTTTTTAGCTTTGCTCCATGAGACGGGGGCCTTAAAATCCTGGCATGAAGCATTCCGGGTAAGCGGATGTCTCCTGCAAACTTGGCTTCCCCGGTAACTTTCTGTCTGCTGTCCAGACGGTTGGTCGGTTTTCCCGAGATGGCGTGTTTCGAATAATGTTTAATGGGCGGTTTTTTCTCAAGATGCCTCTCAATTATTTTCCCTTTTGCGAGCTGGGCATATGAGACCTTTTTTTTCTGGTTGCTTTTAACAGAGATCATACCGTCTTTTACCTTCAGTTTTTCCCGGGGTGTGCGGAGATGCTCTGCTGCCAGTTGAATGAGAACGGCTCTGGCTTCTGCTGCGGCCTGCCGCAAAGGGGGCCCAAAATATTTTGTGCTTCTGGAACCGAAAGTGCCGGCATCCCAGGGACAGAGTGCGGTATCCCCCATGACCATATCGACAGTGTTTAAGGGCACATCGAGCTCCTCGGCCAGCATCTGAGCGAGTGAGGTATGGATACCCTGTCCCATCTCGATCTTGCCGCTGAAGCAGGTGACCCGGCCATCTTCTCCAATCCTGAGATAGGCGTTGAAGTCCTGGGGATATCCACGGCGCCGCCTTTCTCGTGGAAGTGCAAAAGGATCTCCGACCGAGAAAAGGATGAAAATTCCGCCTCCCATTAATTTGAAAAATTCCCGGCGGTCGATTGTGCCGGGATCCATATCTATTCCCGGTTCAAACAATTTGTATTCATCGTCTTTCATGATCTTAATCCTTTCATTGTCCGGGCTGTTGTTTGTATGGCCTCAATAATGCGGTTATAACTGCTGCAGCGGCACAGGTTCCCTTCCAAGGCCTCGACGATTTCCCTGTAGGATGGCTGAGGATTTTTCAATAACAGACTGTATGCTCCAAGGATCATCCCCGGGGTGCAAAATCCGCACTGAAGCGCATTGTGCTGCATAAACGCTGTCTGTAGAGGGTGTAGATTTCCGTTTTTCGCCAGTCCCTCGATGGTCATAACTTCTTTTCCATTCACATTTTGAACAGGATATTGGCAGGACAAGACCGTCTCATTGTTCACAAGAACGGTGCAGGCCCCGCAGAAACCCTCTCCGCAACTGTATTTTGTACCGGTGAGCTCAAAGTCAGAACGCAGAACCCATAAAAGCATACGTTCCGGAGATGAGCTCAAGCGTACAGTTTTTCCATTCAGTTTAAAACGAAAAGTTTTTTCCATCTGTACTCCCCATTATTGATAAAATTATCATACCTGCAGCCAAAATTAACACAAGGACATTCCTCTGTCAAAAACAAATGTTTCGTTTCAGCAAATGTATTGCTGTCGACCTCGCTTTTTTTGATGCGATCTGTTCATTAGTATTGGATACCTTTTTATTTACCTGTATATCCTCCGCCAGTGTTCCGTTTCCAGGTCTACCCGCCACAGCTCGCGTCTATGGAATTTCCTTAAAAGGGCAATATCATCCAGGCCCCATAGTGTTAAAAACCCCCCGGGATCTGGAATTTCTATCCTCTTCTCCTCCTTAAGATTCCTTCCAAACACTCTTATATAAAAAGCCTCACGGATCTTATCGATATAAACTAATTTCTTATCATCAAAAGTCCAATCGACTTTATGTTCAAGAGAGGCAGCTTGATCTACGGGTTCGTATAAGTGTATTTCTCTGGTTTTGTTATCCAATAATGAATAAACGCCTAATTTATTCTTCTCTATCAAAAAAGTGATTTTGTCTCCATTTTTGCTCCATTTGAAATCTCTTATCAAATCACCTTTATATATTTCTCTTCTTTCAAGAGTTTTGAGGTCCAGGAGAACCAAAGTTCCCTCGGGCTCTTTCCTGTTAAAGAAACTAAAAGCGTAAAAATCATGTTTTGGAGAAATTTTTATTGAGTAAGGCCTTTGTATGTAATCAACTAGAACCTGATGTATTCCTGATTCAAGGTCATATTTTAAAAGTCTTCTTTTTGAAAACATTATGAGAATTAACCTTTTATCTTCCTCTATCCTATCCACTAAACGAATATTCTCGGTACCGGGAAAATCCAGGGGCCTACTCTTCAAACCGGTTCCGTCTGAATGAACCCACCATAAAATTTTAACAGATTTTCCCAATGGTTTTGTAACAAAAAAGACCTTCTCTCCATCCGGCGAGAGCATGAGATCTTGAAGTGAATGATTATAAAAGGGAGAATCTTTTTTTTGAGTTGCAGCAATACGCAGGTTCTTCCTGGGGCCGTCTGTATTCGTGATCCATAATTCATAATAGCGTATCTCCCCCGTTCCTTCTTTTCTTCGGATATATTTCCTATAAGCCACTTTTCCTCTTCCCAGAGAAAATATTGTGTATCTCGATCTGGATCCTACGATTTTTTTGACCTTATCTCCTTCTGAATGATACTTGAAAATTCCTTTTCTGGTAGAAAAATAAGCATCCCTTTCAAGAATCTGAAGATTAGACACATAATTTCTTATCCTTGAGCCTCTTATGGTCCAGGTTGAGCTGATAAAGAGGGCTCCAACCAAAAAGAGAAGCACAGACTTTGTGAAAAACCAGATAATCTTTTTTGTCTGAGATAAATCAGATTTAATAAAGGTCAGGACCGATGCGGAGACAAAACTCAACGGCCATAGGTACGAAATTCCCTTAAGAGAACTCGCATACGGATAATATACCCGGAGTAAATCCAGATATTTGTCAAAAAACAAACCTAATCCAACGCCTATTAAGATCGTTGATAAAAAAATGATGAATTGTTTTTCATGGAGAAAAGACATGGAAAAGGCAACGGTGAAAGCTGAAATGGATATGGAAAGAACAAAAGAAAAGAGTGAGAAATCACCTTTTAGAGTTGGGAAGCTGTAGGTATCTATGAGCGTTTCTAATTCAGGAAGGAGTTGAATTGTCAGACGGAAGATCAAGAAAATAGACATTAAGATGCTTAATTGGGCAAAATATTTTGTGAGCCAGATTATCCATTTCTTAACCGGACGGGAAAAAAGATAAATCCATGCATTATCCCTCAGTTCTGAATAAAAGCCGCTGGAACCGATAAGCAAAGCGGCAAAAGGGAAGAAAAACCATACAAACATTCCGAAAAAATACATGGTTAACTGCTGTTTGCCTGAAAACCTCAAAAAGATCAAAGCAGCCAGCAGGAAAACTGCCATTAAAACAATGAGTATTTTTTCCCTCCATTCTTTTAAAAATAACTTTCCAAGCATTGACATCTCTAATACTATTTATTTTGCCTTCATTCCAGGCATAGACAACAATATTCCAAATGAAATTATCCTCATGGTCAATAATTATTTACTGTTCATTCGAGTCGAAGCCACTTATCTAGTCGATATGTTTTTCCCTTTTCTGTTGGAAAATCGAGGATTTTACTCCCATATCTGATAGAGCACGGGCGTCCCGCTTTGGAGAGGATCTCTACCTTAGCCAGTCGGCCGTCCTTCCAGTAAATATCCATTTCAAAACCGCCACGAGCGCAGAGCCCTTTGATGTGGCCGTCGGGCCAGGCAGAAGAAAGCGCCGGCAGCAGTTCCAGGAAGTAAGCGCCGTTCTCATTCCGCCGATGCGACTGTATCAGCATTTCGCATATACCGCTCGTGGCACCAAAATTCCCGTCA
Organism: Candidatus Aminicenantota bacterium; assembly: GCA_023133225.1. Taxonomy (GTDB): domain Bacteria; phylum Acidobacteriota; class Aminicenantia; order Aminicenantales; family Aminicenantaceae; genus JAGLWV01. Next base: position 5,168 of record JAGLWV010000168.1, read on the forward strand.
ATCTGGAAGGGTGGATGGGCATCAAACAGATTTGGATAAACTCCTCCACCCGTATATTCAGTTTTGGATGAACCGGTCAGCCGAAGCAAGTTATTTAAAAGTGTGTAAGCACGGTCTCCCTCTTTTAATCGTGCCCAGAAATTGATTTTCCAGCCCATGGACCAGCCCGTTCCCCCATCACCACGGAATTCCAGCGATTTTCGGGCTGCCTCAAAAAATTCCGGCGTCTCTTCCCTTGTGATTTCATTCCCGGGGTACATGCCCCACAGATGGGACACATGGCGGTGTTTGTTGTTGGGGTCATCCTTGTCTTCCAGCCATTCCTGCAGCTGTCCGTACTGTCCGATCTGGTTGGGAGCGATCCGGGAACGGAGTTCCATTAGTTTGTCTCTGAATCCCGGATCGACAGCGAGAATTTCTGAAGTCTCGATACAGTTGGAAAAAAGGTTCCTTATGATCTGATGGTCCATGGTCGGTCCCATGACCAAGCCCCCGATCTCAGGGGAGTTCGAGGGTCCGGAGATCAACCACCCTTTGTCATTTCTTGGATCTTCGATCAGAAAATCCATGAAAAACAGGGCTGCTCTTTTCATAACAGGGTAGGCACGTGTCCGCAAAAACTCCGTATCCAGTGTATATTCGTAATGCCACCATAAATGTTGACACATCCAGGCGCCGCCTGTGACCCAAATGCCGTGATTGGATGCATTGATCGGCGCTGCGCCCCGCCAGAGATCGGTGTTGTGATGAACGACCCATCCCCGGCAATTATAATGCAGTTTGGCAACTTTCTGGCCGGTCCAGGCACAGTCTTCGATCAAGTTAAACAGTGGTTCATGACATTCGGACAGATTGCACACTTCAGCCGGCCAGTAATTCATTTCAGCATTGATGTTCGTGGTGTATTTGCTTTCCCACGCAGGAGTCATTTGATGATTCCAGAGTCCCTGCAGGTTTGCCGGCTGGGAGCCGGGACGGCTGCAGGCGATCAGTAGGTACCGGCCGTACTGGAACAACAGGGCCGCCAATTGAGGATCATTGCCTTTCTGGAAATTCAAGATTCGCTCATCGGTGGGTTTTTGAGCTTGCTCCGTTGTCCCAAGATCAAGGGAAACCCTATGGAAGAGATTTTGATGGTCTTGTATATGCCTATGCAAAAGCGCTTTAAAGGATCCCCTGACTGACGACAAAATCTGTTCACACCGATCAGCAGGATCCGCACTGATATCGTTGTAGCTTTTATAACTCGTGGCCCCTGTCAAGATCAAAGTGACCTCACTGGCTTTGGTGATCCGGAGCTTATCGCCGTCCTGCCGAAGGTATCCATCATGTTCATAGACCTTTAACCGTGATTCAAACTTCAAGATGCTTGGATGATATACTCCTGTTCGTTGAGGGGTGTAGCCAGAAACTTGTCCTTTCAAAACAAGAGTGTCTTCCTGGGGTTTGACTTGAGATTCCTGATGAGGCGAGCTTAACGATACCGCAAAATTCAGTTGTTCCGGTTGATTTGCAGTCAAATGAATCACCAGAATCTGGTCCGGAAAACTGCAGAAAACCGAGCGTGCATAGGTTACTCCCATTTTTTTGTACTGCACGGACGTCACAGCAGTATTCAGGTCTAATTCCCGCCGGTAATCCCTCACTTCTTTTGTGTTGTCATATTCCATCCAAATATCGCCGAAAGGCTGATACTTATCCTGTCTGAGCGGAATACTCATAAATGTTCGTCCTGCAAACCGTTCCGCCTCGCGCTGCTTTCCTTCGAATAAAAGCCGCCGGATTTCAGGCAGATATTCATAGGCCTGTGGATTGGAATAGTCACGCGGGATGCCCGTCCAAAGCGAATCTTCATTAAACTGAATGCGTTCTTTGTGCACACCACCAAATACCATCGCCCCGAGTCTGCCGTTGCCGATGGGGAGGGCCTCTGTCCATTGGACTGCCGGATTTTTGTACCAGAGACGCAAAGCCTTTGAACCGGCATCATTTCCATCTTTCATTAAAAGGACATGTGGTGATAGCAGAATCATCAGCATAAAATAGAAAACAAGGTGTTTTTTCCTTTGGATTTTCATGTCTGAGATACCTCCCTACCTCTTTTTATAACCATCCGTTTCGGCACGCCTATTCCCGTTGCGGCCATTCAGGCTCTGTCACCGGATGAGTTGAGTGACCGGATCTGCGCTCATGTTTCCGCCTTGATTGATTCTACCCCTTGATGTTCTGGGCTTTGAGCAG
>JAGLWV010000169.1 GCA_023133225.1 Candidatus Aminicenantota bacterium
CTTTCTTCCCCTGCCACCATTATCGGTTCACTGGTGAAGCGTTCGGGCAGAGTGTCGTCCTCATATTTTACTCCCGCCCTGACATTAAAGACTCTCTCCAGCGTGGCGATTCGATTGGCTATGTCTTCCAGCCTTGCCGTGGAAAAGGGCAATCCGGTTATTCCGCTCACCATTCGTGCCCAGGGATCGGTGGAAAAGGCAAAGCCTGTGAAACGGCACACCCCTAGACTGTCCTGGATGATTCCAAGGTTCTGCATGTTTCGGATTGCGATAGGAGACTGGAGCAGGCTGAACCGAGGAATTTCCTTGGCCCCACCAAAAAAAGCAAGGGAGACGGCGTATCCCCCCCTTAGATGGCAGGCTCCGGTGGGAGAGGTCATATACCCTAAAGCCTGCGTGAAGGAGGCCCGGGGATCGTATCCTGGAATTTCCAGCCTCTTGATGGTCATGGAAAGCTCTGGATGCTGAAAGTGGTTTGCCAGTCGAAAGCAGCCATCTGCCAGTTTATCTCCAATACCTTTACGGAAGGCGACGAGTTCGACCATACTTTCGAGGACCTCAGCGTTTCCGAAGCGGAGCTCGATTCCGTCTGTCTCTTCAGTGCTTATTATTTTCTTCTCGAAAAGCTCCATGGCACAGGCCAGAGTTCCACCGAAGCTGATGGTATCCAGTCCCAGTTCGTTGCAGAGATAGTTGGCTTTTGTGATTGCTTCCAGATTGTAAATTCCACAGTTGGGGCCCAGCATCACGTCGGTTTCGTATTCTGGGCCTTCTCCTTTTTTCCCCCCGACATGTGTATGACGCTGGCATATTATCGGGCAGCCAAAGCAGGCTCCGGCTTTCCTGAGAATTGTCTTGGCCAGAGTTTCCCCGGAGACTCTATCGATATCTTCATCTTTATGAAGAGAGTCCTGAAAATTGAGGTGAGGCAGCATATCGATGACATTGATAAGCTCGATGAGTCCAGAAGTGCCGAGTTCACGAAGGAGGCGTTTGGTAGCGGGCGTTGACTTTAAGAGGTAGAGAGATTGGTCCAGTCCGGATTGAAAGTGCTCCTTATCGCTTATCTGGATTTTTTTGTTCCCTGATACTCTGATGGCCTTGAGGTTTTTGCTGCCGAAGACGGCACCAGGCCCGGCACGCCCGAATGCCCTATTTTTATCGTTCATGACCGCAGAGATCCGGACAAGGTTCTCTCCGGAAGGCCCGATGCAGAGAATGCGGGAACGCTGGCCCGGCTCTTTTTTTTCCATCAGATAGTCTGTCGTCCTGTGAACATCCAATCCCCAGAGTTGAGATGCAGAGGCAATTTCGACTTTTTCCGGATGTATATCGATCATCACCGGCTCTTCAGCCCTTCCTTTGATGACCAGGACATCATATCCGGTGGACTTGAATACATGTGTCCAGCTGCCTCCGCAGTTAGAGCTTCCGATCAACCCGGTAAGAGGGGACTTGAAAACCATGTGCCCCCGGCATCCGGTTGGCGCCCGTGTTCCGATTAGAGGGGAGGTGGCGATAACGAGAACATTGTCCGGCCCGAGAGGTTCACATTCCGGGTCGACTGTATCTGTGAAGATCCGGGTCGCAAGCCCCCTTCCACCCAGATAGTCTTCTATTATTTGGGATTCAAGGGGTTTGGTTTGAATGCTTGCCTCAGAAAGGTCGACTTCCAGAATTCTTCCGTGGAAGCCGAAGCCTTTGAGATTTCTCAATGTCTTTATTTCTTTTTGAATTGATTCAGCCGCCGCCGATGAAAGGAAATATGTTGATCGTATCTCCGTCTTGAAGCTCTGTCTCCAGGCCGCGTTTTGTATGAACAGGTGTCCCATTTTTGAATATGACAAGGTGAGGTTTAAGCTCACTGCCTTTAAAGAGCTCTTTGCGGCCTTCAGGAAAATCAGAGATGAGATTCAGGAGTTCACCAACAGTCGTTCGGGTTTTAAACTCAATTCCCTTTTCTTTTCCATGGAAAACATCTCTCAGGTAAGCGAAAAATTTTACTTTTACTTTCAATTTTTATGAATAATTCAGGTTATTTGTCCAGACGGGTTAGCCCATACTTTCGAGCCAGGCGTAATGCTGCCGCATATTCACTTCTCTTAATACGCCTGGACAGTTCTGGGTATTCGGAAGCCTTATATTCTGGCCGGTACTGTGACATGAGATTGAGGTATGTTGTCTTGGGAAAATTCTCTGCTACAAATTTTAAAAATTTATCCGTGCCTGCAATATTGTTTGGCAAGATTAAATGCCGGATCATTATTCCTCTTACAGCGATTCCTCTTTTGCCAACCTGCAACACCCCTACCTGGCGGTGCATTTCTTTGAGGGCTAACTTGGCATAATAGGGATAATTGTACGTTTCACCCGTGTATTTCGCGGCATTCTCTGGGTTCATAAATTTACAGTCAGGGAGATAAATATCAATGATACCGTCCAGAAGTTGGAGAGTGTCTAGAGTTTCGTAACCGCTGGTATTATAGACCAGGGGAATATGTAAACCTTTTCCGATGGCTTTCTGAAGGGCATTGACAATATTCGGTACGTAGTGAGTTGGAGTCACTAAATTGATGTTATGGCAGCCCATTTTTTGAAGTTTTATCATCATATCAGCCAGTCTTTCGTCAGATATTTCCACTCCCTCTCCTTCGATGCTGATCTTATAGTTCTGGCAAAAAACACATCTTAAGCCACAATTTGAAAAGAATATCGTTCCCGAGCCTCCTTTTCCAATTAATGGGGCTTCCTCGCCAAAATGAGGAAACGCACTGGACACCTTGGCTTTGGAGGTAGCCTCACATTTACCGGTTTCGCCTTTTGTTCTGTCAACACGGCAATCCCGGGGGCAGAGATGACAGCTTTCATAGATGGAATGCAATTTTTTTACTCTTTCGGAAAGTAAACCTTTTTCTTCGAGTTCCAGATAAGAGGGATATTTTCTTATCTTTTTTTCTTTTAAATGAGATTTTGTTGAAGCTGGCAGGAATTCAGGCGAGAGAACGAAAGACGAGCCGGTAAAAATCAGAGAATCCTTTAAGAAAGTGCGTCTTGAAATTTTTCCCATACTTTTATCTCTTGTGTGAGAACTCTAGAAATATTTAATAGCATTCAATACGGAGGATGTCAATCTGATGGATAAAGTGGTGGATCGCATCATCGCCCACCTCAAGCTGACCTTTGACGCTGAACGGCCACCTCCGCCCCAAGTTATCCAACAGGAACTCCTGATGGCAGCTGAGGAGCATGAGGAATATTGTTAAAGCCTCCTTGGCTGTCTTTTGCTTATTCAAGGGCGGATTCTATCTTAAACTTGAAGGTTTGGTGGTCTCGGTCGATTTGTCCCGCTTTTTGAGTCGTTGACCTTGTCGTTTTGGATGTGATATTTTTATTCTTGGACCTCGGCAGGTGAAAATTACGGAAAATTGTAAGGGATTTGAAGTAAGTCCAAAAAGGAAATTCCTATAAATAATCAGATCCTATGTTCTTCATCCTTACCAGAGAGCGCCGTAAAGCCCCTTGTTTTAGCAATGGGGATATAAGGCGCTTGCTGCAGAGCAGCAGCAGTTAGTAGTTGTATAAAGCAGCAAAATGGTAT
>JAGLWV010000017.1 GCA_023133225.1 Candidatus Aminicenantota bacterium
TATATCCCTGCCATGGCAGCAGGGATGATTCAAGAAACGGGCCAGAATAGAGGCTTACAGATATCCTCCCCTGGAAATGGCCATCTCTGATTCATTTAGCCAGCCGGTCTTGAAAAAGGTCGAAAGCTCCGACCAGTTTTTTTTCCAGGAAGCCGAAACATGGGATCAAAGCGCTCATCCAGGAATATGAGATATCGATTTTGAATCAGGATTTCTTGGAAAATAATTTTTTATTTTGTTTCGTATTTATACCACTTTTTAATAGCATCTACAGAGGCATTAATTACCGGATATGCAATCGGGGATGAGGACAATAATGGATGTGTACCGATTTGAAGATTGTCTATATCCATATCAGTCATTTTATTAAGAATCATGACCGAGAACATATTGACCAATTCTCCTACAGAATCACCTCCATACATCTGTGCACCTAGGATTGTATGAGAATAACGAGAGAATATTAGCTTTAAATACAATTTTGATGCACCTGGTAACGATCCAGGATGCCGGTCAATGGTTGTCGCTTCTCCCACTGTATAATCCATATTCATTTCTTTGGCGTTCATTTCAGTAAGTCCACTTGTGCCAAAGGCCGTATCTCCAATTTTTGTCGAAAAGGAACCAAGAACTCCAGTGAATTTGCGCATTACCTTGATCGAAAATAAATTGGACCCGACTAGCCGGCCTTCAGCCATTGCAGTTGAAGCCAGCATGATATTGGAAAACTCACCTGAGAAGAAATCATATTTGGCAGCACAATCTCCTATTGCAAATATATCTTTATCAAAAGTACGTAAATACTCATTTACCCAGATGCCATTCCTCGGATGTACAGCAAGCCCAAAATTACTGGCCATAGTTACATTTGGTCTCGCTCCAACAGAAATAACTACCATATCTGCTGCAATTTCTGCTTTATTATCTAACATGACACTCGTTACTTTGTTATTCCCTAAAATGGAATCTACCCTTTGGCCAAGAAGAATTTTTGCTCCTTTGGCTTCCAGAATTTCCTTTGCTTTGTTGCCAAACTCATGGTCCATGGTAGTAGGTAGGAGTTGATTCAGCATTTCGACTAGAGTAACTGTTTTTCCCTCTTTCAACAGCTCATCTGCCATTTCCACTCCAATGTAACCACCACCAATTATCACGATATTACTAGATTTTTTTGCATATTCCCTCATATTAGTCAGGTAATCGTAATCCTTTTTCACTATAAATACACCCTCCTTTCTAGCTCCTTGTATGGGAGGTATAAGTGATAAGGATCCCGTCGCTATAACCAATTTGTCATAAGCAATTACTTCTCCACTCTTTAACTTCAATTTTTTTTCTTCTTTTTCTACAACTTCATCAATAATCAGATCAGCGCCAGTATTTGTAACCAATTTATCAGGAGCAATATCTTCATCAACCGAATTTAGAGAGTGCATAATGTAAGGAATACCGCAGGGAATCAAAGCCTTTTTTTCGGTTCTAATAAGTGCAATACTTTTTTGTGGATAAGTATTATGGGCTGATATAACACATGTAATTCCTGCCGGCCCTCCGCCAATAACGACAACATCATATTTTTTCATTCAAATACTCCTTCATATTTTTTTCTAGGTAAAAATTTAAATTTCTACGAAAAGATACAAAATTTCTTTAACTCCATCTTTTCTCTATCAATATTTCATGTGAAGAAAAACATATGATACTATCACAATTTATTAATTATTCAAAATATGATATATCCTGCTTTATTCATAAAAATTTGCGATACATTGAAAAAAGGGTTCGAGGAATCAAGGGGGCAAGGATTCAAGTGCTTTGAACTAAACTCTTATCTTTTTTCTTTGTTTCCTTTGCATTCTTTTGTTAATATTTAAAAAAACCAACTTTGGGAAAACAAGGAGGAGTAAAATGAGTTTGAAAAAATCCGGAATAGTAATTCTTGCAAGTATGCTGGTGATGACAGGCGGAAGTAAACTTCAAGCACAGGAAAACGAGTATGCCGGCAGGAGAAATACAAAAATATTTACAGTATTTGTCAGCAAGGGATGCAGTTGTCCCGGTCCCCGCGGAAGAGTGGCCAAAGGACTTACAACAAATGATGAACTTCTAAAAAAACTTCAAAACGCCTGTAAAGGAGTTGATTTCATCGCACGTGACATAACGAAAACTGATACGGATATTGAATCGGTTTATAATGAATTAGAGAGTTCAAAAGAAGAGTTAGACGGTGTTCTCATTATTGGCCTTACAAACGAATACAGACTGGCATTTACCGGATTACCCACAATATATGTAAATAATCTTTTTGAATGGATGAATACTCCCTATAGACTTTACATTACCGGAAAAGACGAAAATAGTATAAAAATCGGAGGACCAGAGTATAAAGATGGAAGAATTATTACTGCCCAGTTAGACAGAAGAAATGTTTGTTCCCCGTCAGTTACTTCAGCCATGTTTGAGGATTTAATCGGCAAAATTAATTTAATTCAAGCTGTAAAAAGGCTGAAGGAATCAAGAATACTGGTGGCAACACATACGAAGTATCTTGCTGAAGTGGATTATCAGGGAGACAAACATAAACATTTCCCGGAAAATTATAATGAGACCTATACTCGCAAAATAAAAGAGTTATTAGGAGTTGAACTTGTAAAAATTAAGCCTGAGGAGTTTTACGAAGCTGTTAAAAGAGTTGATTTTAGTAAAGCCGAAGAAATCGCACAAAAGTGGATAAATGAAGCTGAAAAGATGACGGATACTACAAAATTCGAGGTCATTAAAACAGCTAAGTCGTATCTGGCCCTTGAAGCATTGAGAAAGAAATATAAATGTAACGCAATATCTACTCACATGAGGTCTATCACCGGCAGCGGAAAGTTAGAAGATCTCTTTAATCCGGGTTTGGGCCTTATGGAGTTTCAAAAACGCGGCATACAGGCAATATGCCAGGAGTACGAAAATGTAATGGCCGCTCATCTGCTCGGTTATTTTATTGCCGGCAGACCGAGTATGCTTGGTGACTTCATGATGGATACCGGCAACGACGCTGCTATCATTATGCACTGTGGAGCTCCGCTTAATCCTTACGGAGACGACAGAAGGCTTCCTTATGTTTTAAGGAGTCATGCAGAGAGTCCGGTTAAAGGCACTCTTAAACCCGGTTCAAGCACCGGCGCGCAGGTAGAATTTCCTGAAAACGAAACCGTTACAATATGGAAAGTATATGTACTTCACAAAAAAATCGGGCTGTTTACAGGCAAAACTGTTGACGGTCATTCCCTTTATAAAGATTTTGACAATATAATGTGCACAAGCAAGTTAGTTGCCAAAGTCGATAATACTAAGAAGATACTAAAACATTCTTCTCCCGATGCTTATGGAATTCACAGGGCAGCAACTTTTGGCAATCTGAGACAGCAGATTAAAGATCTGGCAGTATTGATTGGATTCGAGGTTATTGAAGAAGACAGGTAATCTAACTTTTTCCTCCACGTCGGCGCTTCCAATTCAAAACACTCACCCATATTTCCGCAGTGACACTCTGATTGACGCTTCAATATGGCTGTGGTATAACATCCTGCATCATGACAGACCAACAAAACGAACAGATAAGTTTTTGTAAAAAATGGCTGATTGCGGCACGGCCATGGGCACTTCCTGCTTCAACCATGCCAGTGATCTTCGGAACCTCACTGGCCATCGTCATTGGGAAGGCCCGGTTTGATGTATTCCACTTCATTCTGGCCTTTGTTGGAATGGTAATCCTTCACTCCGCAGCCAACATGATGAGCGATGTATTCGACTTTAAACGAGGCCTGGACAAGATGACCACTCCGGTCAGCGGCGCCATTGTACGAGGATGGATCACGACAAAACAGGCGGCTGCCGGGGCGGTTATCCTTTTTGCCCTTGGCTCTGTAATCGGAATTATACTGGTGCTTGAGGTAGGGACCATTTTACTGATCATCGGCGCCGTGGGAGTGGCAATCGGCGTATTTTATGCAGCCCTCAAATATCATGCGTTCGGTGACCTGGCGGTTTTTCTCAACTTCGGCATCCTCGGTTCCCTGGGAGCCTGGGTAGTTCAAACCAGAACCTTTTCCTGGATCCCGGTATTGTGGACCATTCCCATGGCTATGCTGGTTAGCGCCATCCTGCATGCAAATAACTGGCGGGATACAGCCACGGACAAAGAAAAAAAGGTTATAACCATGGCCGGCCTTCTCGGTGATAAGGGATCGCTCGGATATTATGCCTCCCTCATTTTCAAGCCGTTTATCATCATCGGAATTTTTATCTTTGGCCCCCGTGTGATCTCAATCCAATTTCCTGCTATGCCATTGACGTTTCTTATCACAATCCTTGCTCTTTTTAACGCCTTTAAACTCTGGGGGCGCGCAAAACGCAGGCATGAACCCCGGGAACCCATGGACTTCATTATCCTGGACGGCGCTACTGCCCAGCACAATCTGATCTTCGGCCTGCTCTGTACGGCTGCTGTGTGGATCCATTTTGCAATAACGCTTCTATGATCCCTCTCCCCTCGAAACCGCGGACGCTTCCTGCCATAGTCCCCGGAATACTCGCCGCCGCATTATTTATTCCTCTTTTTGCGATCCGCCGGATAGGCCCCTTTGATTTCTGGTGGTGGATGAGCCTGAATGCAGTCGCAGTCATGGCATACAGTTTTATCACTGACAGATTCTACCTGAAACTGATCAAAGACGATCTGAAAACCGGCATGGTAAAAAAGATCCTTCTGGGAGTTGCCTCTGCAGTTCTTCTCTATGGTTTTTTTTATGCAGGGAATGAAGTTTCCCGGGTGATCTTCCTATTTGCGGAGGGAGGAATAAACCAGGTCTATACATTCAAGGAAGGAGCGTCTGTACTCCGAATGGCGCTGTTGATGATCTTTCTCATAGGTCCTGGAGAGGAGATCTTCTGGAGGGGATTTCTCCAGCGGCGCTGGCAGACGCGGTTCGGCTCTCTGAAAGGATATTGGCTCACAGCTCTTTTGTATGCTCTGATGCACCTTGCAAGCGGAAATATCATGCTGGTTCTGGCGGCCGGTGTTTGCGGCCTGTTCTGGGGAGCCCTGTTTAACCGCTACAGGTCAGTCGTGATGCTTGTGGTCAGCCATACGGTCTGGGACCTAATGATATTCCTGATCTGGGTTATTCATTAAATCCAACGACACCCAAATATATTTCGGGTAATCATAACTTTTAACATTACAGGATAGGAATTTGGTTTTTGTACTTGCCGTGCTTTACTCACATTTCTATCCAATTTCCGCCCTCCGACATCCCTTACAACCTATATCATAGAGAAATCTTGTGGTCAAACACACAGAAATCGGGAGAAGAGATATATTCACAAAGAATATTATGAACAAAGCTCAAGCAGAGG
>JAGLWV010000170.1 GCA_023133225.1 Candidatus Aminicenantota bacterium
GGGAATCAATATGGCCCGTGACGAAATGACCACTTAAGGGAGAAGAAAGGGTAAGAGACAGCTCAAGGTTGAGTTTTTCCCCATGCCGGAGAGAGCTCAGATTGGTCTTTTTGATGGTTTCTTGAGAAAGATTGAAAAAGAGGCGGTTTTTTTCATTTTTAGTAAGGCTTAAGCAGACCCCGTTTACAGCCAAACTTTCCCCAATCTCTATCCGGGAAGAGAGAGCGGGAGCTTCGACAACTATTTCTTGTTTTCCTTGGCGGTATCCCTTGAATAGACCTGTATGATGGATGATACCGGTAAACATTAGAAATATCCTTCCAGGATGATGTCTTCATCAATTTGAAAAGAGTTTGTACTCTTCAAAAAAAGAGACTCCTTAATAAAATCCACACCTTCTCCCTGGAAAAAGGACGGGGCTGACTTTCCTCCGATCAATCTGGGAGAGATGGTTATACATATTTTATCTACACTTCTCTTTTCAAGCATTGAAGTCAACAAACGGCCGCCGCCTTCCACAAGAACGCTTGATACCTCATGTTTCCCCAGCCAGGAGAGCACTCCTTCTAGATCGAGACCGGATGAAGTGCTAGAAAGAGAAACAACTTCAACGCCCTTTTCACGAAGGGCCTCAGCTTTTTTCCGGGAGGCTTGTTTTGATGTGAAGACAAGGATTTTTCCCTTGGAGAGTGTGGAGAGAATCCTGGCTTTTAAAGGAAACCGAAGCTGGGAATCGAGGATTATCCGCGTTATATGTCTTCCCTTCCAATTTGGATGGCGTACGGTGAGGAGGGGGTCGTCTTTAATGAGAGTACCGATGCCGACCATCAAAGAATCATATTCCCCTCTTAAGAGATGGAAGTATTTTCTGGTTTCGGAAGAAGAAATCCATTGAGAGAGATTTTTTTTTGTGGCTATTTTCCCATCGAGGCTGGTGGCAGCCTTGGCTACAACAAAGGGCCTTTTTTTTGTGATATATTTTAAATATGTTTCATTCAGCCGTCGGTTTTTATTTTCGAGAAGTCCAACAGAGACATCTATTCCTGCTTGCCTTATTTTTTTGAGTCCCTTTTTATAGACGAGCGGATTAGGGTCCAGTGCAGATATTACCACTCTTTTCGGGCGTGCCTGAATGATAGCATCGGCGCACGGAGGGGTTTTTCCCCAATGCACACAGGGTTCGAGCGTAATGTAAGAAGTGCTGTTTCGGGACTGAGAGCCTGCTTTCTGGAGAGCTAGGATTTCAGCGTGGGGTCCGCCGGGCTTTTCATGATAGCCATAGCCTACAATAATATTCTTTCTGACGATGACTGTGCCTACATAAGGATTTGGGGTTGCCCATCCCACTGCTTTTTCGGCAAATGCATAGGCCATCTGGATGTAGAAGGTATCTTTAAGTCTGTTCATGATAGAAGGGCCCTGACAAATTCCCGGGAAGAAAAGCGGAGCAAATCTTTTTCTCCCTCTCCGATACCGATGAACTTGATCGGAAGTTTCAACTCATCAACTATGCTGATAACGCTTCCTCCTTTGGCGGTTCCGTCCAGTTTAGAGAGGAAGATTCCTGTTAAACCAGAAAATTTAATGAATTCTTTAGCCTGGATCAAAGCGTTCTGACCGATGCTGGCATCCAGGACGAGTAGAGTCTCGTGGGGAGCCCCTTCAATTTCTCTGGAGACGACTCGTTTAATCTTTTCCAGTTCATTCATTAAGTTGACATTTGTATGGACTCTTCCTGCAGTATCGACGAGAAGAAGCTGCAGAGAACGGGCCTTAAGGGATTGAATGGCATCATAAATCACAGATGCAGGATCCGCCCCATACTGACCTTTGACAACAGGAATATTCAATTTTTTCCCCCACAGTGCGAGCTGTTCCTGGGCGGCTGCCCTGAAGGTGTCAGCTGCTGCCATCATTATACTCTTCCCCTGATCTTTAAAGCGATAAGCCAATTTAGCAAGAGAGGTTGTCTTGCCTCCGCCGTTTACTCCAACCATCATGACAACAGAACGAGAGTCGTTGATGTTAAAATCAGTGGGGAACTGACAGAGGATTTTTACGATTTCCTCCTCTAATATTTTTTTAATTGTTTGAAAAGAATCATTTTTTTTGCTTTTTTGCCGGATAGAATGGATGATTTTTTCAGTTGAAGTCATGCCGACATCTGCCAGGATCATGGATTCGGTAAGCTCATCTAGAATTTCATCTCGGGTTTTGCTGCTTCGAAGAATTTCCTCGAATCTTTCTTTAAAAGTTTCCCGGGTTCCTGCTAATTTTTCTTTAAGATTTCCTAACACAGTACATCAATTATATTTTTCATGCTTTTTAAAGTCAATTCACATCTCAGTGAGTTGTTGATTAAAGAAGTTTATGTTACATTTAACCTGGATTATTCAGGTTAACGATTGATGGATAAAACTATTTGGCATTTATTTCCCCCTCGTGAGGAAGCAAAATCTATTTCTACAGAACTTGGCATTCCTCTTGAGATCGCGCAGGTATTGGTTAATCGGGATGTAACCGAGCCCGAGGCTGCGCAGGAGTTTCTTTTCGGGACTCTAGATAGCCTTCATGATCCCTTCTTAATGAAAGATATGAGAGAGGCAGTGGAGAGAATCAAACAGGGGATATACAAGAGAGAGAAAATATTGATTTTCGGTGATTATGACGTGGATGGGATTCTTTCGGTGGTCATACTTCATAGAGCCCTTGAATCATTGGGGGCTGAGGTGGACTATTTTATTCCGGAGAGATTGACAGAAGGCTATGGGATCAAAGAGGAATACATTAAGATTGTTCTGGAAAGAAAAGCCGGCCTGGTGATCAGTGTCGACTGTGGGATAAAAGCGTTGCCGTTTGCGAAAAGGGCTAGAGAGGAGGGAATTGATGTCATCATAACCGACCATCATATCCCCGGGGATTTACTTCCTGAAACTTTGGCAATCCTCAATCCCGTTCTCCAAAACTCCGGATATCCTGATAAGAATTTAGCCGGAGTTGGAGTGGTCTTCAAGCTGATTCAAGCTCTTTTTGCCAAGGAGGAAAAATCCCTTTCTCTTCCCTGGTATCTTAAGCTGGTTTCCATAGCAACAGTAGCTGACGTTGGGCAATTGAGGGGTGAGAACAGACTTCTTGTCAAATTCGGACTGAAAGCGCTTGAAGATGTTTCGGACCCGGGATTATCGAGCTTGATGGAAATCTGCCGGCTGAAGGGAAGAAGTGTGTCTGCTGGAGATATCGGTTTCCGGATCGGGCCGCGGATCAATGCTGCGGGAAGAATGGGAAAAACTGATTTAGCGGTAAAGCTTTTTTTTACGAATTCTCTTCCAGAATCGCTTGAACTGGTAAACCATCTGGATGAGTTGAATTCCAGGAGGCGAAGAAAGCAAGAGAAAATTTATAAGCAGGCTTTAGAGAGAATCAGGAAAAGCTCTTTTGATGATCGCTACAGATTTCTTATCTTGGGCTGTGAGGAATGGCATCGTGGAGTCCTCGGCATCGTAGCTTCAAAACTCAAGGATTTCTTTCATCGACCTGTACTGCTCTTTTCTTATGAAAATGGAAAAGCATATGGTTCGGGGAGAACCATCAGTGAATTTCCCCTGATTGACTGCCTTCATGAATGTAAAGATTGGCTCCTGGATTATGGAGGTCATTCAATGGCTGTCGGTTGTGTGCTTGAGCGTGAAAATATGACTTTTTTTAGAAAGGCGGTCAATGATTTTGCTCAATCGAGAATTACCGATGACCATTTAAGGAGGAAAATATCTATCGATTCAAAGATAGATTTTGCTGACATCACTTCCTCTTTCATTGAGAAATATTCTCTCCTCTCTCCTTTTGGAGCTGGGAATCCCACGCCGGTCTTCCTGACGGAAAGAGCAGAAGTTTTAGGTGAACCAAAAGAAATTAAGGGCAGACACACCAAACTTGTGGTAAACCAGAAAGGAAGAATTTTTGAAGCGTTGGGATGGAATAGAAATGATTGGGCTCAAAACTTCAAGAGAGGGGACATCATTGATCTGGTCTATTCTATTCAATTTTCCGAATACATGGGGGAAAAAAAGCTTAGCCTTTCTCTTGAAGACATAAAAAACTAAGCAAAGGATTTGAAGGGAAAAACGTGCTTTTTACAAGGATCATAAGAGCAGGAATTGCGGTATTTCTCGTTGTTCTTGTGGGAGTTATAGGTCTTTTTATTATTCGATCTCAGGTGAAACACAGAGTCCCTGTGAAGACAGAAAAACTCACACAGCAGAAAATCGAGAAGAAAGAAAGACTTAAATATACCCGCACCAAAGGAAAAGAGCCTACTCATAGCGTTAAAACAGATAAGCAGTATCTGGGAGAGGATGACCAATATCACTTAGAGGGAAATGTAGAAATTATCTTTTTTAAAAAAAGAGAAGGTAAAGACGTTTTTCTCTACGGTGAAGAAGTCGTCTATGACAGAGATATGAATCATTTTGTAGCAACAGGCAAGGCAAAGGCAAATTTCAAGGATTTGATCATTGAGTCAACAGTACTGCATTACGAAGATAAGGAGGAGCTTTTTTGGACCGAGAGTGGGGTGATATTCTATTCGCAGAGACTAAAAGGTTCTGCCCGGAAGATGACCTACTCTATGAAACAGGAAAAAATAGAACTCCATGAAAGCGCCAAACTCTCTTTAATGCCAAAATTTGAAACATCTCTCCCTGTAATCATCTGGGGAAATGACCTTGTGTACAGCCGAAAAAAGAAAAGGGGCACGATGAAAGGAGGAGTGCGTCTTTTTCGAGGAAAGAGTCATGCTTCGGCTAATAATCTTTACTTTGAGTTATCGCCTGATGAAGAACTTATCAGAACTTTGTTTTTAAAAGGAAAAGCCAAGGCTATTCTGATAGATGAAGAAAAGAGAGGGAATTCTTCTCGCAATCAGCCTTCTTTTTTAGCCCGAAGCGAGAAGCGTGAGATTGAGGCAGAAGAGATAGAGATCAAATCTTTCCCAGGCCTCCAGACAATACAAGCCTTAGAGGGCAAACAGAGCTGTTCATTCAAGTTTTTTTCAGAGTCCGGAAACAGCACCCATATTCTTGCAGAATCGGTTAAGTTCGAATTTGATCTGGAAGGAGGCCTGAAAGAATTCCTGGCATCTAAAAATGCGAGGATGATAGATGAGGGAGAAGATCCTGAGGAGCGCCGCCTTATTGCAGGAGAAACTCTAACCATAAAAGACAATACGGATGTCCTTAGGGTTAAGGGAAAAGGTCAGTTTGAGACAAGAATTACTTCTTCAGATAGTGATGTTTTTACCGATGAGGTTACGCTGCACCTGGATAGCAATAACTTCGAAGCTAAAGGCGGAGTCAAGGTTGTCTTAAAGTCAAAAAAAGGAGAAGAAAATTCTATCGGCATTTTCTCAAGAGAATATCCCGTTTCTATCAGAGCAAAAGAAATGAGATATTTTGATGAGAAAAAGCGTTTTCTCTTTAAGGGGAATGTAAAAATATGGCAGGAAAAGAAAACATTGTTTGCCGATGATGTCGAGCTTTATGAGGAAACAGGAGAAATCTTTTGTACGGATAATGTAATATCCATTTTCCCTCATAAGCCAAAAGAAGAAAAGAAGGAGGAACGTATAGAGATCTCGGCTGCTCAAATGACTTTTAAGCCTGAGGAGAATCTTGTTCTGTATGAAAAGAAATGCACTTTAAAGATTAAAGACCTCATTCTTTATGCTCAGTCCGTTTCTGTCTATCTGAAGGAAAATATGGAAGATATGAAGGAGACAATTGCAAGAGGAAAGGTTATCATCGTTCAAGATGTGGGCGAAGCGAGAGGCAAAGAAGCAAGATACGACCCGGATAAGGAGACGATCATACTTTTGGGAAACCCTGTTCTGGAAGACAAGGAGAGGGGGATAACAAAGGGGGACAAATTGACTTTTTACATAGCCGATGGTAGAATTTTTGTAGAAAATAAAGGCAAAGAAAGGTCGGTAACAGTAATAAAACGTGAAAGATGAAAAATTGTTTAGAGGCGGAAAAGCTGCGAAAAAGCTATGGAAAGAAGAAAGTCGTAGATAATATTTCTCTCTATGTCAGGAAAGGCGAGATCGTTGGTCTTTTAGGGCCCAATGGAGCGGGGAAAACAACAACATTTTCCATAATTCTCGGCCTCATTCCTAAAAATTCGGGAAAATTTTTGCTGAATGGGGAAGATATTACAAATCTTCCTATGTATATGAGAGCAAGAAAAGGGCTGTGTCTTCTTCCTCAAGAACCTTCCGCGTTTAGAAAGCTGAGTGTGGAGGACAATCTCTTGTCCATCATAGAGACGATTCGAAATGTCCCTTTAAAGAACGATGGCGGGCTAACAACGATTCTCAAGGAGTTTGGACTTGAGAAGCTGGCTAAAGCTAAAGCTTTTACTCTTTCAGGGGGGGAAAGAAGGAGGCTTGAAATCGCTCGGGCTTTGATCACATCTCCCGAGTTCGTACTTCTGGATGAGCCTTTTACGGGCATAGATCCTTTAGCCATCCATGATTTGCAGGAAATCATTCTTTCCCTTAAGAAGAAAGGAATAGGGATTCTTTTAACAGATCACAGTGTAAGAGAAGCCTTGAAGATTACGGATAGAGCTTATATCATCGATAAAGGGAAAATTTTAATGGAGGGTACACCCGAGGAGTTAGTTGTCTCTGAAGACGTGAGGAAAAGTTATTTAGGAGAAGATTTTAGACTTTCTTGATTTAACCTGGATTATTCACGAGTCGAGGTTGCTACAGATGCGAGGCGTCGGTCCATGAAGCTGTGGTTGTCCACTGCGAATGGACCGCAACGAAGCAGATGTGGTAAGATCGGCTCGCCCGAAGGGTAAAAAATG
>JAGLWV010000171.1 GCA_023133225.1 Candidatus Aminicenantota bacterium
AGTGATAGTCTTTATTTTACTGAAAATCGGGCTATAATGATAAGATTATTGAATATAAATAAAGGTGGCGGCAGTTTTTATGAATAAGTCAGGTTAATGAATTAAGGTTGATAAGAGAATAATTATGACTCTAAAGCTACGGCTCGAACAGAGACAAGTCCAAAGGTTGATTCTTGCTCCCGCTCTTCAGCAAGCCATAAAGCTCCTTCCCTTAACGAATCTAGAGTTGATTGAAATCATTGACAGCGAACTTTCCCAAAATCCTATGCTTGAATGTGAGGAAGAAACAGCGGAAAAAAATATCGCGGAAAAGACAGAAGGAAAGGAAAAAGATAAGGAAGGGAAAGAAAAAGAGAAACTCGAAACACGTGAAGATCAAGAGGAAGAGAGTTCAATGGAATCCCAAGGTGAGGTTAAAGATTCAGAATTTGAATCCTACTTTCAGGAATATTTTGATGATGGATTTCGTCCATATTTTTCAGAGAAGAAGGAAGCGCTGTCTTTAGAAAATATCGTTTCCAAAAGCCCCTCTCTGTGGGATCACCTCAATTGGCAGGCGAACCTGACATTTTTTGATAGTAAAGACAAAGAGATCGCTCAGTATATTATAGGAAATATAAATGAGGATGGCTATCTGACTGTTTCAGTGGAAGAGATTTCAAAAACAAGCGATGCCTCTGTAGAGAAGATAAATGAGATCCGCGAAAAAATCAAAAACTTTGACCCTGTGGGAATAGGGAGCTTAGACCTGAAAGAGACCCTCCTGGCTCAAATGGACTATTTTCAAATCCAGGATGAGATAACTTACGAAATCATTGACCAACATCTTCATCTCCTGGAAAAATCAGATTATTCTCATCTGGCAAAGCTGCTTGGCATTCCTCTTTCAGGCGTGAAGCATCATATAGAAGTCATTAAAGGCCTGAATCCCTCTCCGGGAAGAAAATATAGTGCAGGGAAAACATTTTATGTTGTCCCGGATATTATTGTGTCCAAAGAAGGTGATGAGCTTAAAATAGTATTAAATAACGAAGGTTTACCCCGTTTGAGGATTAATAGCTATTACAAGAAGCTTCTGTCTCAAGCTTCGAAAGACAACCCTGATGCCTACGAATTCCTGAAAGATAAGATGAAAAAGGCGTTTTGGTTTTTACGGAGCCTGGACCAGCGGAATCAAACGGTTTATAAGGTAGCAAAATACATTGTTGAAAAGCAGAAGAATTTTTTAGAGAAAGGGATTGAATTTATTAAGCCCTTGACTTTGATGGAATTAGCCCAGGAGATTGGCGTTCATGAATCTACTGTGGGGCGTGTGGTTACAAACAAATACATCATGACACCTCGAGGTGTCTTTTCTCTTAAATATTTTTTCCATAAGTCCCTCTCGGGAGATTTTGGTGAGGAGATCTCTTCCTTAAGAATTAAAGAAAAGATTAAAAAACTTATAGAGAACGAAGATAAGAGGAACCCATTAAGTGATATCGAGATAGGCGATATGCTGGCGAGGGAAAACTTAAAAATTGCCCGGCGGACTGTGGCCAAGTACAGAAAGCAACTCAAGATACCTCCTTCCCACATAAGAAAAAGAAGGTTTAAAATGGAGGAAGCTTAATGAGCATAAATTTCACCGCCAGACACACAAGTATAACTCCTGAAATAAGACAATTCTGTGAAAAAAGGATTAAATCTTTAGAGAAATTTCTAGGAAAAAAGATGGATGTCGATCTCATCCTTTCTGTTGAAAAGTACAGGCATAAGGTTGATATAAATGTAAGAGCCAGGAAGTCAGTTTTAAATACAGTGGAAGAAACTCAGGATATGTTAAGTTCTCTCAGCTTGGCTTTTGATAATATAGAGAAAAGAGTCAAAAAAGAGAGAGAGAAATTAAGAGAAAGGAAAAGGAGAAAGAGTAAAGAAAGAGAGGCCTTTCCTCTTCCAACAGAAGCGGAAGAACAGCCAAGAAGAATCATTCAGAGTCAGGATTATTCTTTAAAGCCCATGTCTCTTGAGGATGCCATTATTCAATTTGATCTGAAAAAGAAAGAAGTCTTTGTTTTTAGAACAGTGGGTTCTGAGAAATGGGCTGTTATTCACCGGAGAAAAGACGGAAATTATGGCTACATTGAACTTGAATAGGAAAGAACAGTGAAACTGTATAATTTATTGATGCAAGATATGGTTATCGCTGAGCTTGAATCTCAAGATAGAGAAGGTGTTCTCAAAGAAATGGTCATTTTTTTAAAACAGAAGAACAAAATTGCAAAAGATAAGGAGTTGTTCGAAAAACTCCTTCAGAGAGAAAAATTAGGTAGTACTGCCATTGGAGAAGGCGTTGCTATTCCACACTGCAAGATGAAAGGAATAAAAACCCCTGTCGTTATGCTGGCTGTTTCAAAAAAAAATGTGGATTATCAATCTTTGGATGGGAAGCCGACATATATTTTTTTTCTGGTAGTATCTTCGCCCGATAATCCGAGTTTGAATCTGCAAATCTTAGCAGCCATTGCTCACCTTGTCCGGAAGTCTTCCTCTTTGGAGAAAAAAATTCTTCGGGCTGAAAGCATCAGTTCTATATTGGATGTTATTAGAAAAGAGGAAGAGAAATTAAATGGTTAGCGAAAAAGAATCCCAGTTTGAAGTCAGAGAATTTTACAAGAAGACAAAGGATATTCTCAAGCTCAGGCTGGGATCAGGAAAAATTGGTTTTTCTAGAAAAACGGCTCAATCTTCCTTACAAAAAGACCGCTCCCCGGTTCAAGTATGGAGTGCAAGAGACATTAAAGATATGCAAAACCTTTCCACCGGAAAGAGGAAGGAATTTTTCAGCGAGAGATTAAAGGACGATGCCTTCTGCTTGATTCTTGCCGATGGTCGTTCATTTCCTTTAGAGATCAGGGAGGAGATAAAAAAAAGACGATTGGCACTTTTTTATTCTGAGCTTTCTCAAAACATTTGTAGAGAGAGAATGAAGAGTTTTTTCCTTTCCCTATCTCCTAGTCAGATTATAACTTCTGGAGAATTGCTCCATATTTCTGGATTGGGGATTCTCATTGTTGGTGAAAGCGGCATCGGAAAAAGCGAAATCGCCTTAGAACTTGTTTCCAGAGGTTATCATTTCATTTGTGATGATGTTGTGCAGGTTAAGAAAGATGCTGGCGGCAAATTGGTAGGGTCGGCTCCTCCCCTCACCCGTAATTTTATGGAAATAAGGGGATTAGGCATCATAAATATTAAAGAGATTTTTGGGGCAGAATCCATCAAAAAACAGATAGAGATAAACTTAGTCATTAGGCTTAAAAAAATGCATCGTTTGAAAGAATACGACCGGCTTGGCCTGAAGTTCCCTGAGGATTATGAAATATTAGGGAAAAAAATCTCCCAGATAAATATTCCTGTAGCTCCAGGCAGGAATATCGCAACCTTAATAGAAGTTGCTTGTAAAGCGCATATCCTTAAAGAAAAAGGCTATCATGCACCTCTGGATATAGTCAGAAAACTCAATCGTGCCCTCTCCGTTCGGTGAAGCCAGGAGGAAAAAATGAAGGACGACAGGTTCCTCATAATAACTGGATTATCAGGGTCAGGGAAGACTATAGCCAGCCGATCTCTCGAAGATTTGGGGTATTACTGTATTGATAACTTACCCGCCAAACTTATTCCCAGTTTTGTTGACCTCTGGAGCAGAAAAGAAGTGGAAATAGAAAAAGTTGCTCTTGTGGTGGATATCAGGGAGGCTGGATTCGAAACAGAATTTCCTGAAGTTCTGAAATTAATTAGGAAAAAAATATCTCCTCAGTTGATTTTCCTTGAAGCCTCGGACGAGACTTTGATTAAAAGATTCAGCGAAAGCAAGCGGCCTCATCCTCTGACAGGAAGGAAATCTGTGACGGAAAGTGTTCACCTAGAGAGGGAAAGGCTGGCTGCAATTAAGGGTATGGCAGATGAAGTCATTGATACAACATCGCTTAACATTTATCAGCTGAAAGAGCATCTCACAAAAAGGTTTTTAAAGGAAAAACATGAGAAGATGCAAATTGTTGTGGTCAGTTTTGGATACAAATATGGCATTCCACTGGATTCAGATCTGGTTTTTGATACAAGGTTTTTGCCTAATCCGTTTTATATCGATGAGTTGAGAAATAAAACAGGGAAAAGCAAGGTAGTCAGGGAGTATATCCTTAAAGAAGGAGAAACGAAAAAATTTCTCGCCAGGTTATACCGCTTTGTCGATTTTTTGATACCTAGATTCATTAACGAGGGAAAAAGCCACCTGACGATTTCCACAGGCTGTACAGGCGGAAGACACAGGTCTGTGGTATTAGCTGATGAGCTTAATGAATACATTAAGAAAAAGAAATACAATGTCAGGAGTTATCATAGGGATATTTATAAATAAGGCAAGTAAACGTCTCGTTTTCTTGCCTTTATAGCCTTGATTATAAAAAAAACACTTAAGTAAATTTCAAAGAAATGATAATATAGTCAATGAAAAAATACTGAGGTGAGATAATTAAGGGGACACTAAGATAATTAAGGGGACACTATACT
>JAGLWV010000172.1 GCA_023133225.1 Candidatus Aminicenantota bacterium
TTCATGATAAAAAAAAGGGGAATTCTAAGATATTTGGGAATTCCTGTTTTTGTTTTTGCAGTGCTTCTTTTTATCAATGACCATCCTTTCAAAAGCTCTCCATTTGACCAGTATCACGGAGATCAGGGAATCCGGCCCTATCAACTGTTGATAGATTATGTCAATTCTCGGGGAGGAATGACGTTCTGGAATCATACCGAGACAAATTCAGGCGGGGGAAAACTAGATTTTATCTTCAAAGACACACCCCCTTACCCTCGAGTCTTAACCCAATCTAAAGATTACACAGGTTTTGCAGCCTTGTATGGGGACAGCAGAACAGTCATCGAACCGGGAAATCTCTGGGATAAGGTCTTAATGGAGTACTGTTCGGGTCAGAGAGCAAATCCTGTCTGGGGGATATCTACAGCTGACTTTCATAAAGAAGGAGGAGCAGGAGAGAAATTAGGAAATTTCCCCACGGTATTTCTGGTAAATAACAAAACAAAAAAGGATATCTTAGAGGCTCTGAAAAAAGGCAGAATATATGCCATTAGAGGACATGTTGACCTGCCGGGAAGATTGTTTCTTGAAGATTTTTCAATCTCTGATCCGGAAACTTCTCAAAAAGCGGTTATGGGAGAGGAGATATCTTTGAAGGAATATCCGCGAATAAACATCCGTGTTTCCACTATGGGTTCAGAGGAAGAAAATTCTCTCTCTTTAAGACTGATTCGAAGTGGAAAACTATTGAGAACTTACTCTGCTAAGACTACATTGAGTGTGGATTTCAGAGACGAATTTATTGAGTCCGGTAAAAAAATATACTATCGTCTAGATGCCAGAGATAGTAAGGGAAGATTGCTGGTCTCGAATCCAATCTTTGTTAATTTTAAGGCACAGAAATCAAAATAATCTCAATCCACAATTCTGGATCATTCACAAGGGCTTATTACTTTTTCATTAACTCCCTTACTCCAACAGCAATGGCAAACAAAAGAAGACCCTGGGCAAACTGAAGAAAAGCCTGTGAGGTTACCCCAAAGACGAAGGGGCTTGCCGCAATTCGTGAAGCTATCCCCAAAAGCAAGGCTACTGCAGCCACAACAATAAATACGTCACAAATTGTACCTTTAGTTTTGTTCATGCTATTTACCTCCTCCCTTTCATTATTTTCATGGAATATTATGGCTACGTTAGACCAATGTCAAGCGTTTTTTGGCAGAACTCCCCAGCCCTAGCCTTTTCAGGTGAGGCACAAAAGGCTTTTGGGGTCGGTTTTAAAAAAGGGAACACGTTTTCAGATAAGATTTGAAACTTAAAAATGAACCAGAAGTCAATTCGGCCTCTTTTTTTTTGGAATAAAGTGAAGATCCCGTCAGTTAGACTCGTTTTATTACCTTTATCTCTTCTTCTGATAACGGTCTTAAAACATGTATGAGCTGTTTTTGGGTAAGATCGATTATTTTTGGCTCTTTTAAACGCATCCCTTCCCAGTTGACATGAATTTCAACTGTAGGCCGCATGAGTTGTCCCTTGGCTATCTTGATCACCTTACCTATCTCCTTAGTAGAAAGCTGTACCCAGCTTCCTAGAGGATAAAGGCTGACTTCTTCTAAGAGAATTTTGATGAGCCGGCGGTCGAAAAATTTCTCGCTGCCGATAATCGATTCTAAAGTCTCTTTAGGAATCATTTTATGCCTGTAGACAGGGGGATGAGTTAAAGCATCGTAAATATCTGCTAATCTTATGATCTCCTCCATCTCGCTATCTCGCTTTATTCCTCTTGACAGCTCACCAGGAAATCCGATATCTTTTCGGGCATGAATAAGGGCTAAATATCCTAATTCCTTGAGACGTTCCTTATTCAACTCAATCCTCATCCCGATTCTGATGGATAAAAGACAAACATCCAAAGAATGGGCAAGAATGTAATCTTTCTCATGAACTTTTCCTGTACAGAGTAAAAGGGATTCATCTTTGGAAGACAACTTTTCAATTATTCTATCTACTAACTTATAAATGGCTTCTCTTATTAGCTCTATGTCGGTTTGTTTTGAAAGTTCTTTCAAATTCTCTAAGATGGTATTATAAACTCTCTCTGTATCCTGCACTTCTTGCTTACCTATACCTATCTTAAAATATTTTTTTTCATTCATCTTTTTAAGATTCTCTCTATTTTGATCAGTAAATCCTCCATCTGGGGGGTCTTCCTGCAGTAATCCGCAACACCTAGATTGCGAGAGACTATCTCATCCTCTTCTTCCTTAACCGCAGTGCACATGACGATAGGGATTGATCTTGTTTCATCCTTGCCTCTTAATTTTAAGACAGTTGCAATACCATCCATTTCAGGCATCATAATATCCA
>JAGLWV010000173.1 GCA_023133225.1 Candidatus Aminicenantota bacterium
GACTGTTATGTGAATCCTCAGAACGATGATGAGGTCTATGCACTCGGTGTCAGGGCAGCACACAGTACGGATGGCGGAAAAACATTTAAAATAATCCAGGGAGATGTCTTCCACATTTTTCCCAATGCGGCAGAAACTCTGCATCTCGACCATTGTGAGCTCTGGATCAATCCTCTCAATCCAAATCATTTAGCGCTTGGTAACGATGGAGGTCTTTATGTGAGTTATGACAAAGGGAAATCCTGGGTGCACCACAATAACATCCCGGCCGGGGAATTTTATGACATTTCCGTTGATAATCAGGATCCCTATTACGTCTATGGCGGAGTTCAGGATGATTCATCGGTATTTGGCCCTGCAAGAGAATGGAATCCCAGGTACCCTGATGGATGGAAATATGTCTGGCTCGATGCCTGGGCGGGAGGAGACGGCTGTTACACTTTTGCTGATCCGGAAGACCCGAATACGGTTTATTTCTCATCGCAGAACGGAGCAGCAAGGCGAAAGAATATGAAAGAGCATCGTTCTGTGTCCATACGCCCCCGTTTGCCTAAAGGGCATCCCGGAAGACTGAGGTATAACTTCATAACCCCCTATTTTATTTCTTCACATAACCGTCTTACACTCTATCATGCCGGCAACTATGTTTTTAAAAGCCTGAACAGGGGTGACTCCTGGAGGCTCATCAGTCCAGACCTTGCAAAGTCGGCACATAAAGAGAAGATATCAGCAGCGATCGGTGCCATAGTCGAATCCCCTCTGAAGCCGGGACTTCTTTATGCCGGAACCGATAGGGGAGCGTTCTGGGTCACGCATAATGACGGCATAGAATGGAAAGAACATTCCAATGGGCTTCCCAACGGGTATATCAGGAGCATCTGTCCATCCCGTTTCAATCCATCGAGGGTTTATGCTGCCGTTACAGGTATCAATTATGATGACCTGAAGAATTACCTCTTTGTTTCGGAAGATCACGGAAAAACCTGGAAATCCATCACCTCTAATCTTCCAGACGAAGTGGCAAATGTCATCCTGGAAGATCCCGTGAATGAACATATCCTTTATGCAGGCCTGTACAGGGGAGTCTACATATCTACGGATCGAGGACAGAGCTGGTCTTTACTCGATCCCGGTATGGCAGCAACATGTATCTCCGACCTGGTCATCCAGGAGAGGGAAATGGATCTTGTGGCAGGGACACACGGAAGAGGGATCTACAAAATGAATATCAAACCGATACAGCAGGCGTTTAAAAGTGGTGCTCCTCCTCAGAACCATATTCTTTTTCAAACGCCTGTGGCACACTATCCCTGGATAAAAGACACCCACCGTGACCCGAAGTACAGCACGGTGAAAAAGGTTCCCATCACTTTTTATCTTATGAAAGAGGCCGGTGTGACTTTAAGCGTGAAGAAAAAGAGCGGCGGGCTTATATGGTCAAAAACACTTAAAGCCCATAGAGGTTTTAACCAGATCCGCTGGGACCTTGTGAGAGAAAAAGTGGACAGCCCAAGGGCCTATTTTATTCACTATTACAGATTTGCCTCACCTGGAACCTATGATATTCAGATCTCAGGCGAGGGGATTGAGTTGAAGGGTGAACTGACCGTTATCGCGCGCACGTCACCGGATTATTAAATTTGCCCTGCTGAACTCTTTTCGTTTGCTTATAATGCCCTACCAATAGTATTGCTGTAAATAAAACCTTATTTGTAGATACCTTCTCTTGGGCCGAACGAAAAGAATACAAGAAAGTCTTTTTCTGTTTTATAAATGAGTCTCTTATTTTGGCCTTTCACTGTATATTTAAAGGATCTAAGATCTTTAAATTCACCTTTAAGTATCTTTCCAGCCTGAGGATTTTCTATAATCTTGTTAATAGCTTCTTTTAATGCTGCTTTATCCTGTGTTTCTTTTATCCTTTTTCTTAATCTTTTGAATTTGGCTGTTTCGATGAGTTTCATCTAAAATCATCCAGATCCATTTCAGATACATTTCCCATTTCATAATCGACTTTTGCCTCAAGAACATCTTTTATTTCTTGAACTGTCAGATCAGGATTTTCAATGGCTAAGAGCCCAATCCGCAGTGCATATCTCATTGCACTGGAAAAATCACGATGCTCTTTTCTGGCAAAAACATCCAAATCCTTTAAAAGTTCCTCATCAATAGCAATTGTTTTCCTAACCATAATGCACTCTCCTCATACTTTATATGATAATTTATTATTATTGTCAATATAATCTTATTCTTTATGTAAACGTAAATGAGGTCAAATCTTTAATCTTGAGTTAAGGGTGTAACGAAGCAATGTTATGAAAGCAGGGTGTGGGCGGAGCGAAGTTTAGAGATTATAGGAAGACCGTGAGGGCAAACCTCCTCACAGGAACCGCAGGCATCGCACTCAACTGCTGTCTGTGTCGAAGGCAGTTCCCCATAAAGGCGCCTGGCCTTTCGGGGGTTTCCATATGCTGAATAGTACATTTCAAAGCGGAAAATATCGGCAACCTCTATATGCTTCGGGCACACGGATGTGCACCGGCCGCATGACCGGCAATAGTCAGTGGAGAGATCCTCTGCCAGATCCCTCAGGGCTTTGGTGTTGGCTTTTGATTCTAACGCTGAAAGCGTTTTCTCCTCAAAGCCAACCGCGATATCCTCTTCCAGATGCTCAAAATTGGTGATAAGCGGAACGACCGCTGTAACTCCATAGACATCGAGGGCCCATTTTAACAACGTCTGACCGAGTGTGTAATCCGATTTCTTCAAAAGCTTCTCGGTATTCCTCTTCCGGTCCGGACGCCTCTGCCACAAACGTTCCCCTCCAGCCAATACCTTCTTGCATATCACACCGACATCATTCTTTTTGGCAAATGCAAGCATATCATGCATTTCCGGAGGCGAGAACACGCTAAAATTGGGCTGGATGGCATCAAAAAGGCCGGATTGGATGCATGCCGCACAGACCTCAACAGTATTGCCATGCTGGGCAACTGCAAGAAAGCGGGTTTCTCCCTTTTTTTTCAAATAATCAAAAGCCTTAAAGATACCGCTGTATTTTTTGATGTCTTTAGGATCTCTGTACAAGGAATGCAGTTTAAGGAAATCGATCGTTTTCAGGCCCGATTGCTTCAATCCCCATTCAAACTGCGCTATAGCTCCCTCTTTATCAAGCGTGTCAATCACCATGTCACAGTAAAAGGAATCCCGGTCCTTATCCTTAAAAAACTCCGGTCCCGGATGCTCGAAATTACCAACCTTATGCCAGTAGTTCACTCCCAGTTCATAAGCTCGTTCGTGCATGGGAAGAAGGTCCATTTCTCCGGCAACCACAACAGAAATATCCAGACCCGTGCGTCCGAGACGGCGGTAAGTCATTTTCCCGGGCACGGGATTTCCGGCAACAACTGGCTGCGAACCTCGAGCAACAGTGTAAAAAGATCCAACCGCACCTGCGGTCAGGAGACCGGCATCCATAATGAACTGCCTCCGGTTTATCCTTTTTATGCTGTTGTTTTTCTTATGAATTTTAAAACGAGAAGTCATAGCTCACACCTTGCATTCATTTATCTTCTTTAATTTTTTTGATCTCCTGGATGAAATAAGTGCCCCGTTCTTCACCCTCATTATACCGGGCCCAGATCAACTGGTTCTTTTTTAATTTTTTCACCATTTTTATCATATCAGTGTTTGGAACCCGCCTTCTTTCTACTCTGCGCATCTGGGGTACACGGAGCACCATTACTTTTCCGCTGTCCTTTAGCCGGACAGTCACATCCTCGGAGGTCGCACTGATCACATAAGCGGTCAGCTCTCCTCTTTCTCGCTGATAGGCAGACGGTAGGTCTGCACCTCTCTTCCTTCTCTCCAATTGAGCCTTAAGCTTCTGCTCCCGTTCCTGTATCATTTCCAGCTCATTGATGTATTTTCTGCGCATCTCTCTCCATTCATTAGCCTTCTCGGCGTCGGGATTTCTTTCAATCTTGACAGCCAGTTCCTGGATCTTTTCTTTAAGCTGTGCGATCTTCTGCTCAAGATTCTGTTCATCCTGTTGTGCGGCCACACTTACGTCCCACGAAAGCATAAACAGGATGGCTATGACCAAAACAAACAAACTGGATTTTTTAATCATTCTAAGTGCCTCCTACAGGATTGAAGTTTTTTTTGATTGAAAGGCAAATTTTATATTGGACGGGAGTGATTGTCAAAACTGGCTCGAATTGGCTCGAATTTGACACTCCCCTCATTAATTGATATCCTTTTGCAAAGAAAAAAGAGGAAACAATGGGATTAAAATGTCCCAAGTGTAATTTCGATAATCCAGACGATACCGTTTATTGCGGTAAGTGTGCCATACCCCTTTCTTCACAAAGGGATGTTCCTGTCACTAAAACCATCGAAACTCCCACAGAAGAATTTACCAGAGGAACAACCTTTGCTGGAAGGTACGAGATTATCGAAGAGCTTGGAAAGGGAGGCATGGGTAAGGTCTACAGAGTAGAAGATAAGAAGATCAAGGAAGAAGTCGCCTTAAAACTCATAAGACCTGAAATCGCCTCGGATAAGAAGACCATAGAACGCTTCAGTAATGAGTTGAAGATGGCCCGCAAGATCGCTCACAGAAATGTGTGCAAGATGTATGACCTTGGAGAAGAAAAAGGAACTCACTACATCACAATGGAGTATGTTCCCGGGGAAGATTTGAAGAGATTGATCAAAAAAGTAGGGCAATTCAGTACTGGGAAAACAATTTTCATGGCCAAGCAGGTCTGCGATGGATTAGCAGAAGCTCACCGTTTGGATGTTGTCCATCGAGATTTAAAGCCTCAGAATATAATGGTTGATGAGGATGGGAATGCCCGCCTA
The DNA here is from genome assembly GCA_023133225.1 of Candidatus Aminicenantota bacterium. Classification (GTDB taxonomy): domain Bacteria; phylum Acidobacteriota; class Aminicenantia; order Aminicenantales; family Aminicenantaceae; genus JAGLWV01. Next base: position 4,867 of record JAGLWV010000173.1, read on the forward strand.
ATGGATTTTGGGATAGCCCGGACTGTGAAGGGCAAAGGAATTACAGGTGCAGGAGTAATGATTGGAACACCAGAGTATATGTCACCTGAGCAGGCAGAAGTGAAGGAGGTAGACCAGCGTTCAGATATCTATTCCTTGGGAGTGATCCTTTATGAGATGGTGACAGGGAGAGTTCCTTTTGAGGGAGAAACTCCTTTAGGCATCGCTATGAAACATAAGAGTGAGATACCCCCGGATCCAAGGCAGATTAATGCTCAAGTTGCTGAAGACCTCAGCCGGGTGATAATGAGATGTCTGGAAAAAGACAAAGAAAAGAGGTATCAGAGTGCAAGAGAAGTCAGATCTGAACTTCTGAATATAGAAAAAGGCATGCCGACCACAGAAAGAGTTGTTCCCGAAAAAAAACCTATAACCTCAAGGGAGATAACTGTAAAATTCAGTATAAGAAAACTCTTTCTCCCAGCTTTAGTAGTTATCGCTATGGCAATTATCGGCCTGATTATCTTGAGATTTATTCCCCAAAAAGAAGCTATGCCTGTCCCATCAGACAAGCCCTCTCTCGCTATCGTTTACTTTGAAAATAATTCTGGCGATGAAAGCTTAGATCATTGGCGGAAGGCCCTCTGCGAGCTGCTGATTGCGGACTTAACCCAATCAAAGTATATCCGTGTTTTAAGCAGTGATAAGCTCCTGGATATTCTCAACGACCTGAACCAAATAGAGGCAAGTAGCTTCTCTGCGCGGATTTTAAAAGAAGTGGCAGTCCGCGGGAGGTCCACCCATATCCTGCGGGGAAGTTTCACAAAAGCCGGCGAACAGTTCAGAATAGATGCTATCCTTCAGGAAGCCGCTACAATGGAGTCAATAGGATCTGATCGCATACAGGGAAAAGGAGAAGAGAGTTTTCTCTCCATGGTGGATGAGTTGACACGGAAGGTTAAAGCACACTTCAAGCTTTCTACAGAAGAAATTGCCGGTGATATTGACGAGGAGATCGAGAAGATCACAACCTCCTCACCGGAGGCATTGAAATATTACATCGAAGGGAGAAAACATCACCTGACTTTTGAGTATATGCGGAGCATTGAACTCATGGAAAAGGTGGTTGCCATCGATCCCGATTTTGCCATGGCCTACAGATCCCTGGCCACGAGTTACGGTAATCTCGGGTTCAGGCCTCAAAGAAAGGAATACATTCAGAAAGCATTAGAACTTTCGGGCAGGCTTCCCGCAAGAGAGCGTTACTTGATCGGAGGAGATTTTTACAGTCATTCCGAAAAGACCTATGATAAGGCAATCGAAGCTTATGAAAAATTACTGGAACTGTACCCTGATGATCCTACGGGGAATCACAACTTAGCAATCAAGTATTCGGACATAGGAGAAAAACACAAGGCCATTGAACATTATGAAATAAACAGGAAAAGCGATAATTTGTCTTTACTGGGTTATGGGAATCTGGCTAGTGTTTACCGGCAAGTGGACTCTTATGATAAGGCTAAAGAAGTCCTCGAAGAAGCCCCTCAAAAGTATCCGGATAAGGCTATCGCTTATTCGAATTTATCGCTTCATTATCAAATGGCAGGGAAATATGAGCTTGCCCTTGCAGAAATCAATAAAGCTTTTGCCCTGAAGCCGCCAGAAGGAACTCCGGCATATAGACAAAGCTTTTATCGAAGAGCAGTAATTCATTTTTATACAGACGATCTGGTTAAAACCGCTGAAGATTATCTGAGGCTTCAGAAGCAAAAAGCGCCCCAGGCTATTTATTTGGGTTCTATGGGCTTGGTAAATCTTAATCTTTTACAGGGGAAGTT
>JAGLWV010000174.1 GCA_023133225.1 Candidatus Aminicenantota bacterium
TCAGAAATTAATCTGAGGTTTGCTTACATTGATCTAAAAACTGATAATCTTCAAGAAGCTCTGAAGGATTGTGATAACGCCGCAGACTATGCTTTAAAAGCAGAGGATCCGAGCAGACAGAGGCGAGCAGTACACTTAAAGGGCTTAACCTATGTCCGGATGAATGCTCCAGATGAAGCCCTGAAAACAGCAGATGAGTTAAAAACTTTGATACTGGATTCTCATAATCCAAACAATATGCATTTTTTCCACCATCTGGCTGGAATGGTCGAGCTTAATCAGAATAATTTTGCCAGCGCTATCGAAAACTTTAAGGAAGCCTTATCTCTGCAGACTTCTGATCCGCGCAATAAGAACGCAGGTTACATTGAGTCTTTAGCTGTTGCTTATTACACCTCAGAGGATATCGATAAAGCCCAGGCAGAGTATGAGAGGATTACATCTTCAAGCTCGGGCCGGCTTAGTTTTGGTGACGTTTATGCTCGAAGTTACTATGAACTGGGAAAAATTTATGAACAAAAAGGCTGGAAGGGAAAAGCCATCGAGCATTATGAGAAATTCCTCTCGCTCTGGAAAGACGCTGATCCTGGTATTCCTGAGCTTAAGGATGCCACCAAGAGGCTGGCTGGACTGAAGAATCAGTAAGGGATCGCGTCTCAACATTTGACATTTCCATGAAATAATGACTAATCATCAACGTTTTTATTCCTGCAATGTCAAATGTTGAGACGCGATCCCGTTTTTTCTTTTAAATACCTCCTTCAGGGTTGAAGTTTTTTTAGTTGAAAATCAAATTTTATATTGGAAAAAAATAATTGTCAAAATTGGATTAAATTTGACATTCTCATAATTAATTGATATTCTTTTTCAAAGAAAAAAAAGGGAATAATGGGAATAGAGTGCCCTAAATGCAAAACCGAAAACACCTACGATTCCGAATTCTGTAAAAAGTGCGCCACACCAATTCCTTCCCAAAAGGAAATCCCTGCCTCTCCCACTAAAACATTCGAAACTCCAACAGAAGAACTTACCAGAGGAACAACCTTTGCTGGAAGGTACGAGATTATCGAAGAGCTTGGAAAGGGAGGCATGGGTAAGGTCTTCAGAGTAGAAGATAAGAAGATCAAGGAAGAAGTCGCATTAAAACTCATAAGACCCGAAATCGCTTCAGATAAGAAGACAATAGAACGATTCCGTAATGAGTTGAAAATGGCCCGCAAAATTGCCCACAGGAATGTATGCAAGATGTATGACCTCGGAGAGGAGAAAGGGATACACTTCATCACTATGGAATATGTTCCAGGTGATGATTTGAAGAGATTAATCAAAAAAGTAGGGCAATTCGGAGGAGGGAAAGCTATTTCTATTGCCAAACAAGTGTGTGAAGGGCTGGCTGAAGCTCATCGTTTAGGTGTTATGCATCGTGATTTAAAGCCACAGAACATCATGGTTGACGAGGAAGGAAATGCACGGATTATGGATTTTGGTATAGCCCGTTCCATTAAAGGGAGAGGGATTACGGGTGCGGGAGTGATGGTCGGGACTCCTGAATATATGTCACCTGAGCAGGCTGAAGTGAAAGAGGTAGATCAACGTTCGGATATATATTCTTTGGGAGTCATCTTTTATGAGATGGTAACAGGGAGAGTTCCTTTTGAGGGAGAAACTCCTTTAGGCATCGCTATGAAACACAAAGCTGAACTACCTAAAGATCCAAGGGAACTCAATGAGCAGATTCCTGAGGATTTAAGCCGTGTGATAATGAGATGCATGGAGAAGGAGAAAGAAAAAAGGTATCAGAGTGCAGAAGAACTGCGTTCTGAATTGATCAGGATTGAGAAAGGGATCCCTACAACAGAGAGAGAGGTTCCAAAGAGAGAGCCAAAAACAGTGAAAATTGGTGAAATCAAATGGAAAAATCTTATTGTTTATGGTGGAGTTGCTATCCTTTTGATTTTTCTTATTGTGGCTGGAATATCTTTTATCATCGGGAGACGGGGGATGATAGATTCGATTGCAGTACTGCCATTCGAAAATATAAATAAGAATCCTGATATAGAGTATTTAAGTGATGGAATAACTGAAAGTCTTATTAATAAATTATCTCAAGTGTCAGGGCTCACCGTGATATCAAGATTTTCTGTATTTCGTTATAAGGACAAAACGCCTGCTCTTCAAGAAGTCGGCCAGGAATTGAAAGTAAGAGCTATCCTCACAGGAAGGATAGTGGAAAGAAGCGATGGGCTATCAATAAGTGTTGAACTTGTGGACGCAAGGAAAAATAGTGTTATTTGGGGTGAGCAGTATAATCGGAAAAAATTAACAGACGTAATCTTAATTCAGGAAGATATCTCCAAAGAAATCTCTGAGAAGTTACGACTTCGGTTGACAGGAGAAGAAAAAAAGCGCTTGGCCAAACGATATACTGGGGAAACAGAGGCTTACCAGTCATATCTTAAAGGAAGATTTTATTGGAATAAAAGAACTGAGGAAGGGATGAAGAAAGGTCTGGAATATTTTAATGAGGCAATTGAAATAGATTCTGGTTATGCGCTTGTTTATGCTGGGTTAGCTGATTCTTACAATTTACTCGTTCGTTATAGCTATCTCTCTCCTGAGGAAGCTATGCCGAAAGCCATAGGGGCAGCTATGAAGGCTGTTGAACTTGATGATATGCTTGGAGAAGCGCATACTTCCTTGGCATTTGCCAAAAGATATTATGATTATGATTGGAATGTTGCTGAAACAGAATTCAAGAAAGCAATTAAGTTTAATCCTGGCTATGCTACTGCTCACCATTGGTATGCTATACATTTATCAGGCATGGGAAACCACGACGAAGCCCTTAAAGAAATAAAGAGAGCCCTTGAGCTTGATCCACTTTCAATCATTATCAATACGAATGTAGCCTGGATTTATTACTTTGCGCGCCAGTACGATCAAGCTATTGTACAATTCAAGAGGACGCTCGAGATGGACCCTAACTTTGCTGTAACTCATTTACGAATGGGAAGAGCGTATGTCCAAAAAGGTAGGCTTAAGGAAGCAATACAAGAGTTCCAAGAGGCCATAAAGCTTTCGGGTGGCAGTACAGACATGATTGCAGCGCTTGGCCATGTCTATGCATTATCAGGAGAAAAAGATAAAGCAGAAAAAATTAGTAATCAGCTGAAAAACATATCAAAAGAAAAATATGTTTCATCGTATGAGTTAGCAATTCTCTATTTGGGTCTTGATCAAAAGGAACTGGCGCTAGACTGGCTGGAAAAAGCCTATAAAGAACGTTGTAGTTATTTAGTTTATCTTAGAACAGATCCGAGACTCGATAGCCTGCGCTTAGACCCACGGTTTATGGAACTACTGAAGAAAATGGGCCTTGAATAGATAAAAAGCTGAGAAACCAAAGCTGTAGAGCATTATGAGAAATTCTAGAGCTCTGGAAAGACCCAGCCCCTGACATTGGTGAGGTTGAGGATGCCAGGAGAAGGTTGGCTGGGCTGAAGATTTGACCCCCCTTTATTCTTTTTTACAGGAATATTTAGCAAATATCTGATAGCATTAATCTTTTAGCAGGAGGTAACAGTGAAAAAGGCAATGATTATACTGACAATGATCCTGGTGGCCGTCTCGTTCGCCTGTGACTCAGGTCCAAAGGAAAAGCTTAAAGTTTTTATTTCTGTGGATATGGAAGGCATTGCCGGTGTCATATCAGGAAGGGAGGTCAGTTCTAGAGGAAATGATTACGATTATTTTCGAGAGATCATGACCGTGGAGACAAATGCCGCAATCGTAGGCGTGCTCGCAGCCGGTGCAACGGAGATCCTCGTACGGGATGGGCATGGGGCAAAAACGAACATATTACCCGGCCTGCTGCATCCAAAAGCAAAACTTCTCCGGGGTGTAACCGATAGACCGGAAAACATGATGCTCGGTATCGACGAAACGTTTGATGCAGTACTCTTTATAGGTTACCACGCGAAAGCGGGTACAGCCGGTGGTGTCCTCGCCCATACCTCGAGCGGTAATGTTATCGACCTCTCCATAAACGGCGTCTCGCTTCCCGAGGCCGGATATAATGCACTCATTGCCGGACTGTACGATGTACCCGTAGTATTTGTTGCCGGGGACAACTGGATCTGCCGGCAGGTGAAAGAGCTCTTTGGAGAAGTCGACACTGTTGAGACAAAGGTCGGGATGGGAACCGCTGAGCTGGGTCTGCATCCCGAAGAGGTTCGCAGTCAGATCATGGCTGAAGTGACCTCGAGCCTTCGTGATCTGTCCAGGTTCAAGCCCTACAAATTGTTGCCTCCTTACACCATGGTGCTTAAGGTTAAGAAAGAAAGAGATCTCTATCCTGGCGCAGAAAAGACAGGCAAGGGCGAATTTACATTCACGAGTTCCGACTTTCTCAAAGTCATGGATGCATTCAACAAGATGAAATGAAAAATTGATTCTCCCTGTGATCTTTCTCTTGAAATTCCAAGACGAATAAAACAATTATTTCGTTTCACTGACAGAAAAACATATAAAAAAAAGTAAAAATTCATTACAATAGCCAATTAACCGGATTATTCACGAGTCGAGATTGTTGCAGCGGCGAGGCCGTAGCCCATGAAGCTGTAGTGATCTACTGCGAATGGGCTGTAACGAAGCCGATGCGGTAAGATCGACTCGCCCGAAGGGTAAAAAATGCC
>JAGLWV010000175.1 GCA_023133225.1 Candidatus Aminicenantota bacterium
CTTATAATAAAATTGAGAACATGGAAAAAAACTGAGTCTTGGTTATGAGAAAAACAACATAACAAGCTCATATCATTGTAAATTAAATATAGTGTCGGCAGTTTTTATAAATAATTCAGGTTAAAATGAAATGATTTTCAAGGAGAACATAATGAAACGTTTTATAATTTTATCCCTTCTGTTTACTTTTTTTGTATTCGGATGTTCTAAGGGAGGGGATGAAGCCGGATTTAAAAAAGGAGCACCGGCGTATAAGCTGGCAAAAGAACTCTCTTCCATTTTACCCTTGCTTGACCCGGAAAAGAATGCTGTGTTGATCAGCACCAACACTTTTGAAGTTACGACCGGAGAAATCATCCAAAGTATTCTGTCCTTTATGGGAAAACGTACCGACCAGTTAAAAAACTTTGATGCTGAAGGTTTAAAAAAGATTATTGATGAAAATGCGATGCAACTTGCAGAGAGAAAGCTGTTGTTGGGTGAAGCCGAAAAGGCCAAGAGTTCAGTCTCTTCAGAGGAATTTGATAAAACCATGAATTTTCAATACGACCGGTCCGGAGGAAAGGAAAACTTTCTTAAAATGCTTGATGAGAATGGGATTGACATCGAACATGTAAAAGAGAGTATCAAGAAGGACCTGCTGATTAAGAATTATGTTGAAGGAGTATTAGCCAGTAAAATCATGGTCTCTGAAGAAGAAATACAAAAAATCTACAAGGAGGATAAAACCGCATCGGTGCGTCACATTCTTTTATTTACCCAGGAGAAGAACGACTTAGAAAAAAAGGAAATTCTCAAGAAGATGGAAGATATTCTTGCTCGGGCAAAAAAAGGAGAGGATTTTGCAGAGCTTGCAAAGAAATATACTGATGACCCTGGTTCAAAGAAGAATGGAGGTTTATACGAAAATTTTGGACGGGGACAGATGGTCAAGCCTTTCGAAGACGCGGCCTTTTCCATTCCTATCGGCAAAATTAGCGATATCGTCGAGACACGCTACGGCTATCATATCCTAAAAGTGATCGACAGAAAAAAAGAAGCACGGCTTCTGGATGAAGTCCGTTCCGAGATCGAAGGGCAGATCAAACAGGCGAGGAAATCCGATGCCTACAAAACCTTCGTGGATAAATTAAAAGAAAAAGCTTCTTTAAAGATAAATGACAGGATTATGGATTAAGGATTAAGGACTAAGCAAGAAGCTCATAGCTTATGGATTATATTTCACCTTTATAATACATTTTTCTTTTCGCATCGGGAAATTTCTCAATAGCGTAACGAAGCATAACTCGGGGCATTTTAGTGTAATGTTCCTCTAAAAATGTTTCTTCAGTCTGTAGATCTCTTTTGCCGATTTCTCTTAACATCCACCCAACGGCTTTGTGAATCAGATCTTCTTTGTCCATTAAAAGCATTTTGGCTATTTGGAGCGTTTCATTGAAGTCATTTTGCTTGATAAAGGTAAACGTGGCAATGATAGCTATTCTTCTTTCCCACGGAATTCTTGATCTAGCCAGAGAGTGTAAAGGTTTTTTGCTTTTATCTCTGAGAAATGCTCCGATTATATGTTCAGCGGATGTATCTACAAGATCCCAGCTATTGATGTACTGGGTATTTTTTAAATAAAATTCATATAATTTCTTTTTTGCTCTGTCATTTGATCTAACGAAGGCCTGGGTGAGCAAAACCAGGGACAAAAAACGCTCTTCGTGAATAGGGGAGTGAAGTAATTTTTCAATTTCCGGTACGCTTATACCTTGGTATTTTTTTGCAATTTTTCTCAGTACTGGAACCTTTATGCCTAAAAAGATGTCTCCTTCGCCATATTCACCCGGACCGGTTTTGAAAAAACGCTGTAGTTCCCGGGCTTTCTGTTTGTCTTCGAATCCCTTTAAAGTTTTTCTTATTTCGTTCAGAGACATGTGCTCATATGCTATCAATATCCTTGGTTTTCTGCAATCTGCGTTCCTCTTTGTCGGTCAAGAGTCGACAAAGCTGTCAACTATATCCTTCATAGTGTTGAGATACTCTTTTAGGGTTCGATGGCCTTTATCCGTAATGGAGAGCATAGTTTGGGGACGCTTGCCGATAAATTTCTTTTTGATGGCCACATAGCCGGATTCCTCCAGCCTGGATAGATGGAACGATAGGTTTCCCTGGGTCAAACCTGTCTGATTCATAAGGAAGATAAAATCCGCACTTTCAACCACAGAAAGGGTGGCGATGATCATTAGCCGGGCAGGTTCATGAATGGCCTTATCGATGCCGAGCAGCCGGTTCAGACCTTTGGTATCACTTTTACTTTGTTTGCTCATTTCCGATTCTCAAATCTTTTTTTATAGGGTACTGATTTAAAAACTGAATAAACACTACGCATCCAATCACGAGAATGGGAACTGTGGTAAGAGTGAATACCAACAACGAGGGATAATTAAGTGTGGTGTTCCTTTTCAACCAAATGGTCAATGGCATAGAAATAGCGAAGAGAAACGCATACAGATAGAGGCGTGTGAAATCCATGAAATAGGCCATTAAGCTGAAAACCAGAAGAGATTGGATGCCGAATATCAGGATGGGCAGAGGGATTCCGGTTTTTCCTCCAACCGGTAGAGCTTTAAAAAGGATAAGAAAAAATAAGATCCCTCCCATCAGAGCTGAAATTATCAGGATCAGCTTAACGTGTCTCATATTCCGTTTTCTGGTTTTTCCAAAATGGGCGATTCCCAGGCGAGGCGTGGTGATATATTTCTTGCCAAAGATCAAGAAGAGGAGTGCACCGACGTTTAAAATGAGCGGAATCAGGAGGGGCATGCTGATGGTCTCGTAATCGATCCAGCCGAATTCATTGAGTATCATCGGCAGGCCAAAACTGAGCAGAATTAATCCTATGAACAGGTCATAAATGCCATCCTTGAAAAAAGAACGGTATGCCTTTTTTTCCAGTGCTTTGATGTTTAACTGTTCCATTTTTTCCTCCAAGTTTGAATATTAATTGTATTACCATATAGTTTGTATTACAAACATAACTGTAATATAATGCCAAATACTTGATTTGTCAACCCCTTTTTACAAATTTATGAAATTTATAAGAATATTCTATTTAAAACATAAAATAGGGCAAATCATCTTAGATAAAATACGAACAATAGATAAAACACGACTTGTAAAAAAGCTTGGTTCTATTAATCCAGAAACTCAGTTATAGGTTATTTCTGTCTTTCAACGATTATTTGCATTTTAAGGCTGCCCAACCCATCAGTCCACCTGACCTGTGTTTCGCTGCGCTTCACACCGGCAGGTGACTTTGTCGTTATTCTACATTATAATTGTCGCAAATAAGGACGTCAAAATGAGTTCGACTGCCATTTTCATAAACATTTTTGCTGTTGGCTGTATTATCCTAGCCTTTATCAGGGATAGAGCGAAAACGAGGCAGGCATTTATAATAGGGCTAAAATCGTTCTTCCGTATTCTTCCAATTGTACTTATTGTCATTGTCTTCATAGGGCTGTTTTTAGGTTTAGTTCAACCGAGTAAGATTTCCAAAATTATTGGCGATCAAGCGGGGTTTGGCGGAATAATTTTTGTTGCATTATTGGGATCAATCCTGCATATACCGGCCCTGATTTCATTCCCCCTGGCAGCGTCACTGCTTGAGAGCGAAGCATCAATTACTGCAGTTGCTGTTTTCATTACCACATTAACTATGATTGGAACGATCACGCTACCTTTAGAAATAAAGGAACTGGGGAAGAAAATGGCCCTACTGAGAAACGGCATTAGCTTCATTATCGCAATTATTATTGCCGTAATCATAGGGAGTATCCTATAAAAGAAGACATGAAAGAAAAGCAACGAAAATCAATGATAAGGGATTATGCCCTATTGGGAGTGGTCCTCATCATTGCGGCGGTCATTCTAATGATTTTTCCAGACAGATTTGATGCTGTAACAACTAAATCATGGAAGTATTTCGCAGAAATGATGATGATTCTGCCCGCTGTAATGTTAATACTGGGGCTTTTTACCGTATTGATTTCCAAGGAAACTGTAGGAAAATACTTAGGGAAAGCTGCTGGGATTAAAGGAATACTCCTCGCCATAGTCTTTGGCGCGTTACCTACAGGACCGCTTTATGTCGCTTTTCCTGTGGCTGCAACCTTGTTAAAGAAAGGCGCACGCATTTCCAATGTCATTGTTTTCCTTTCGGCATGGGCCTGTATAAAGCTACCCCAGGAAATGGTAGAACTCCAATTCCTGGGACTAAACTTTATGGCATCGAGACTTATTTTGACAATTGTCTTTGTTTCACTTATGGGGGTAGCCATAGAACATATGATTGAGTGGAGCGATAAGAAAGCAATCGGATCTAAACCATAGGAGGGTCGTGAACATGCAGGTATTTAACTTAAAAGAAATGAAATCATTTGAATATGAGGAAAGGGATAAGAACGTCTTTTATAAAACAGAGGAATTCAAGGTGAGAATTATTGAACTTCCACCAAGCGGAAAAATGCCACGTTGCGAAATGGCTTCTTATGTTATTTTCAATGTTATAGACGGATCAGTGGAAGTACAGGTTAATCAAGAAAACGCAGCCATTAAAGAAGGCCAGTGTCTTATCACAGCGCCAGCAACCATATCGATGAAGACTGAAGATGGTGTCAAGATTATGGGAATACAGATAGAAAAAAAATGAGGACGAGGTCGCCTAACGTCCAAGTTCAATGGCGTGGGCTGACCAATACCAATGTCTCTTTGAGTGACTGGTACACAACTTCCGTGCTCGATCT
>JAGLWV010000176.1 GCA_023133225.1 Candidatus Aminicenantota bacterium
CGCCTGGGGAATCTCGTCGATGCCAAAGAAGCCCTGGGATGGGCAGCGCGTTCGATGGAATATCGTTCCGGGGCCTACTGCCAGATGGCGGAAATCTATTTTCAGGAAGAACACTTCGATCTGGCTCTGGAATATGCTCGCCGTGCCCTTGATTTCAATAAATATAATATCAATGGGTATCAGATCATGACCGTTATCTTCCGGAAGATGAGAAAGCCGAAAGAAGCGAGTCAAGTTCTTAAGCAGATTCTGGAGATTGATCCGCTCAACCACCAGGCCCGGTTCGAGCATTATCTTTTAAAGCCTGGCAAGAAAAACCTGGAATATTTCAAGTCGATGATCCGCAATGAACTTCCCCATGAGAATTATCTTGAGATGGCTATCTATTATGAAAAGATTGGCCTTACTGCAGATGCGGTGGAACTTCTCATGCATGCACCGGATTATTCCACGGTCCATTATTGGCTTGCCTATCTTCTCAAGGAAGAAGCCCCTGAGCAAAGCCGGGAGTATCTGAATAAGGCTCAGAATTGTTCTCCCCGGCTTGTTTTTCCCTTCCGGGAAGAGTCGATTCCAGTCTTTCAATGGGCTTCAGATAGACAGCCGTCCGACTGGAAAGCAAAATACTTTCTTGGACTTATCCTGTGGAGTAAGGGAAGGCTGGAGGAGGCAAGGAATTTTCTGCTTGATTGCGGAGCGCCGGATTTTGCTCCTTTCTACCAGGCGAGGGGCCATCTCTTTAAAGTAATAAATCCGGAGAAAGCGCTGTCGGATTTTGAAGAGGCATTAAAAGTTGACCGGAAAAGCTGGAAAGTCCGGCACCATCTTATCACGTATTACAGCGAGCTGGGTATGTTTGATAAATCTTTGGCCTTTGCCCGGGAAGCCGTTTCAACATTTCCCGACGAGGGAGTGGTGAGAATGGATTTGGTTCGCTCGCTGATAAAAAATAGACTTTACAGGGAAGCCCTGGATATACTGGAGGGTACCGAGGCTCTTCCTTTCGAAGGAGCGACTGGGATTCATGCTCTGTTTGTGAGCTGCCAGATAGAGCTAGCTTTAATTAAACTAGTGGAAGGCCATTATGTCCAGGCTATTAAATACCTGGAAGGCTCGAAGAGATACCCGGAGAGCCTGGGGACCGGGAAACCTTATGATCCGGATTTTAGGATGCAGGATTATTTCATTTCGCTTTGTTACGATAAAATGGGAGAAAACAATAAGGCAGAAGAACGGAGAAAAGCTGTCTATGATTATACCCTCAAGTTTTGGACTGAAAAACGCAGATATCTGTACTTTGGCGGGCTGATTCTTCAGTATTTTGGAGAACATACAAAAGCAAAACAGCTCCTGAAAGAAACGAAGCCTTCCAAAAAAGTGCTGGATATAATCAAAGCCCTGAGCCGCTAAGAAAAATGGGATCAGGTCTTTAAAGGGAGAATGGACAATGCTTCATAAGAGAGTAATTCCTTTATTTTTATTGATATTTCTTGCTTCAATAAGTCTTGTTTTTGCCGAAGACATTCCCTACGGAACCGGTTCGTGGGATGCAGATTCTTATGGCAATCACCGTGTTGTTATCAGGATCCAGAAAAAAACAGATGCGGTTTGGATCCATATTCCCTGGCGGAGAAGAGATTATGATCCTGAAAAGAAAAACGTCATCATCGTTGATGCAAAAACAGGAGACAAAATCAAAAATATCTTCCGAATTGAAATTAACCGCGAGTTTGGCGACCTTGTCTTCCAGCCCAAGACAGTCCCAGGCGAGTATTATGTGTATTATCTGCCGTTTGAAATGAAGGGCCGCAGCAATTATCCAAGGGTCACTTATCCGGAGCCCGGGCAGACCACGGAGTCAGAATGGCTCAATCAACATGGTCTCACGGTCGGCAGTTTATCCGGAAAAAAAAGAAAAAATTTTCCTCAAGCTGAAGTCGTAGAATTTCAATCTATAGATGAGTTGAACAGCTTTTATCCCATGGAGATTGTCGCCACTTCTGATGAGGTGAAAAAGCTTTTGTCAAAACATCCTGAGTTGCCCTATCTCCTGTTCCCGGAAGACCGCAAATATCCCGTAAGAATGAGTGATGACCTGCCTCGAAGATGGATCAGGAGGGGTTCTTTGGGTGTTTTTCAAGGAGATGCGGCTCGGGGTGAGTTTTACTCCTTTCAAATTGGGATTTTTGCCTGCAGAGAGGCGATTAAAGATATAGATGTGGCTTTCAGCGAGATGAAGAGCGTTAGGGCAGGGGCTTTGATTCCTGCTTCTGCATTCAGCAGTTTTAACACAGGAGGTATTGATTGGACCGGCAGGAGATTTGAAAAGACATGTCCGGTTGAAAAAGACAAAATTCAGGTACTCTGGTGTGGTGTCCAGATTCCTCAAAATGTTTCTCCCGGTGAATATACAGGAACAGTGACGGTTGCTCCTGAAGGTATGGAGTCGAATAAAATCAGAGTCGTGTTGAATGTCAGAGATGAAGTACTGAAGGATGGCGGTGACAGTGAGCCTTGGCGGCATTCCCGCCTGCGCTGGCTCGATTCCAAAATTGCCCTGGATGATGATGTTGTTGCCCCTTTCACTCCGATGAAATATAAAGGAAGTGTTGTAAGCTGTCTTGGCCGGAGGGTGGAAATCGACAGGACCGGATTTCCTAAGAGCATTCAAAGCCTGTTTGCCTCAGAAATGACACGCCTTTCAGATAAAGGCAGGGAGATCCTGGCTGCTCCTGTAAATCTGGTCATAGAAGGTTCGAATAATAAAGTTTTTTCCTGGAAAAGCGGCAGGGTAAAAATGATAAAACAGGCTCCTGGGGCGGTTTCCTGGGAGGCCAGTAATAGTGCAGGGCCATTCACCATGGACTGCCATGCCCTGATGGAATTTGACGGAAATATTGAATATGAGGTTACTTTAAGGACTACACAGACGATTGAAGTCAAAGACATCCGGTTGGAAATACCGGTTCGAAAGGATGTTGCGCGATATATGATGGGAATGGGCTTTAAAGGAGGTTTTCGCCCGGACGAATATCACTGGAAGTGGGATCCAAAGAACAACCAGGATTCTGTATGGGTAGGGGATGTCAATGCAGGCCTTCAATGCAGTTTTAAGGATGAAAATTATTCCCGTCCCCTGAACACAAATTTTTATCTTCTCAAGCCTCTGAAGATGCCTCCTTCCTGGTACAATGGGGGAAAAGGGGGATGTGTTTTTAGAGAGAGGGATGATAATACTTACTTGATAAGTGCCTTCAGTAGGTCACGCACGATCAGGGCAGGGGAGGAGCTCCACTTTAACTTTCGCTTGCTTTTGACTCCCTTCAAAACCCTTGACACAAAAGCCCAGTGGAATACACGCTTTTACCATAGTTTTAAGCCGGTGAAGGAAATAGCCGCGACCGGCGCCAACACTATTAATGTTCACCACGCCAACGAAATAAATCCCTACATCAATTATCCTTTTCTCCGCCCGAAAGAGATGAAAACCTATATCGATGAGGCTCACAAGCTTGGTCTCAAAGTCAAGATCTACTACACGGTGAGGGAGCTTACTAACCGTGCGCCTGAAATATTTGCCTTACGAAGCCTGGGAGATGAAATTTTATCCTACGGACAGGGAGGCGGATTTCCCTGGCTGCAGGAGCATCTGGGGTCCAACTACATAGCAGGATGGTTCGTGCCCAAACTCAAGGATGCGGCGGTTATCAACAGCGGGGTTTCACGCTGGCACAATTATTATCTTGAAGGCCTCAACTGGCTGACCCGGAACGTGGGTATTGACGGCCTTTATATCGATGATGTGGCCTTTGACCGTGTTGTTATGAAGCGGGCTTTAAAGATTCTGGACCGTAACCGCAAGGGAGCTCTTATCGATTTACACTCAGCGAATAAGTTCAATATAAGGGATGGATTTGCTAACAGCGCCAATCTTTATCTTGAGCACTTCCCTTATTTAAACCG
>JAGLWV010000177.1 GCA_023133225.1 Candidatus Aminicenantota bacterium
AGTATGGTGTCCCTTTATATTTTCGAATTAAGTATTGTGTCTCCTTAATTATCTGTCCCCTTAATTATCATGCGGCCTCGCCGCTACAGCAATCTCGACTCGTGAATAATCCAGGTTGGGTTCCTTTCTTTGCTATTCTGTGAAGTTTCGTTTATATTTCGTCATAACAGGAATTCTATAAGGCATAACAATTTGGAGAGTATGACTTTAATGGTTTGACAGGTAAAAGAGAATATGCATAAAATGAGGGGAATTCGGGAGGAGAGGGTTTAAATGGACAAAATAAAACAATCGGAATTAAAAGATCATTTCAAGGGCCTTTCACGGAGGGATTTTGTTAAATATTTTCTTGCCGGCTCAGCTCTTTCAATTTCTGCATTAAACAGGTTAAATGCTTCTGTTTATCAAAGTATTACTTCTTTGAATCAGAAATACATTGAGGATGAAGCTCCAGATGGAGTTTACTGGGATGCCTTGAGCAAACATTTTCTTTTCAAGGATGGGCTTATCATGATGAACAACGGAACGGTTGGGCCCATGCCCAAGCCTGTCTTTAACACTCTGATAAAGCATTTTAAAGTTCAGGTCACTAATCCTTTTGATGTTTACAATTTTATCCCCAGCAAGAAGGAAGCCGTTCGGGCCAAGCTGGCGAGGTTTATAAACGCCTCTCCAGATGAAATCGTTATCACAAGAAACACGACAGAAGGGATGAATTTTGTGGCCAATGGCCTGGATTTAAAGAAAGGGGATGAAGTGCTTCTTTCAAGCATGGAACACCCTGGCGGAATCCATCCCTGGAAGCTCAAAGAAAAAAGATACGGAATTAAAATCAAAAATGTTCCACTCGGACTTCCTCCAAAAAGTGTCTCTGAAATCGTAGATGCTTTTGAAAAAGCCATATCCCCCAGAACTAAAGTCATCAGTATCAGTCATACTGTGTATATTTCAGGACTCATCTTTCCGCTCAAAGAATTGAGCGAAATGGCTCATGAGCGGGGAGTTCTTGTTCTTGCCGATAGTGCTCACGGGATAGGAATGCTGGATCTCAATATGAAAAAATTGGGGATGGATTTTTTCGCTACCAGTCCCTACAAGTGGCTGGGAGCTCCCACAGGAGTTGGTGTCCTTTATGTGAGGAAAGAAGTCCAGGAGAAACTCTGGCCGACTATTGCATCAGGAGGCTGGGACCGGTACGAAAACGCGAGAAAATTCGAAACTCTTGGCCAGAGGGCTGATGCCCTGACCATTGCATTGGGAGAGGCAGTAGACTTCCAGAATGCTGTGGGCAGGGAGAGGATAGAGAGAAGGATTAAAACGCTTGCCGGCTATTTGAAAAAAGAGCTGGAGAAGATTTCTGGAGTGAAGTTACACACATCACGTGATCCCTACATCAGTGGAGGGCTGACTGCTTTTTCCATCAAAGGAGTTGAGCCCCGGAAAGTGGTCAATTATGTCAGGGAAAAATATAATATTGTTGTCAGAACCATCGGGAATAAGAAAGCCGGAACATACGGCATAAGGGTATCAACCCACATTTATGTTTCTTTGAAGCATGTGAACATGCTTCTGGAGGGGATAAGGCATCTGGTCCGCCGCAGAAGCTGAGAATAGGATAACCTCATCACTAAAGAGCAGCAGCCTTCCTGATAAGAGGTGATTTATCATTTTTCAGTTTCTCGAGAACTTCTTTAACCCTCTTATTCTTAGGAAATTTTTTTAAGGCCCAGGTTGCAGCCACTCGGACAGAATTAGACTTGGCTCTTGTAAAAGCTCCTTGTCCAGCCGGGCTAACAACAACAATAAGGCTCTCGATAGCGATTTCTGAACCGATAAGCCCTAGAGTTCTGCATGTATGCGCTTGCAGCGAAATACTCTCTTCTTTTTTCCAGGCCTTCTTTGGCTTTATTATTTTCAGGAGAGTGGGGATAGCATCAGTCATCTTTCGATCTGCGAATATGGTGAGAATATCCTGCTTGGCTTTTCCCTTGATTTGATCGAATAACTCTAAAAAGATGGAGTTAACTTCTTTTCCGGGAATTTGTTTTAAGACTTCAACGGCAGGAAGGACAGTCTCTTCTGGCCCCAGAAGAACTATATCGCGCACCACAGGGATGAGCTTTGGGCTATCAATAAACATATCGGCCACTTTGATCACTTTAGAAAGCGGTGTAGAAGACATTCCAGAATGTATTTTTTCTAAAAATGCATCCACAGCTAATAATCCCGCCTTCCTGATAATTGCTGCGACAAGAAGTCTTGTCCGAAATGGCATACTAGAAATGATTGCATTCAATCCAGCAGCAGCAAGTTTTTTTGGTTCCTGATTCATCAGCCATGCCGCTGCTTTGGATCGCGTTTCGGAGTCATGAGAATTGAGATCCTCTATAGCCAGAGATATTTCCTCTTCTGCTTTTTTTACAACCTGTAAATCAGGCAGGACATCTGTGTACCGGTCCTTCTTGTCAGGGATTCTGTCGACTTGAGGCATTGGTCTTTCAGGTTCCAGAACAGCTTTTTCCAACTTGACCATGCCTGTTTGGTCCATAAGATCTATAAGTCTTTGGAAATCCTGTTGGCCAACATTTGTTGATTTTATGGCCGAGAGCAGGTCTCTTTTTTCCTTTCCAAATTTGGTCACAATGTTACGCAATTGCTCTAACTGTTCGTCGGTAATCCGTTGCCCATCTTGATCAGCTCGAGCCTGAGTGCCATGGTCCTCTTTCTGGATATTCCGCGCATACACTTCCTGACTATCGAGAAAGACTTTTCGTTCTCCTACGGCTACAAAGACCTTTCTGTCAGGGAATATGTTTGATAATTCGAGCTGCTTAACAAGCTCATCCCACCGATTGATCACTTCATCTTGGCTCTTGGTGAATATCTCTAAAAATCGCACAAGTTCATCCTGGCTTACTCCTCGAAGGAACAATATCCCTTGCAGTCCATAATTGCTGAGAGTCTTATACAGGTCACTCCTTAATTGGGGGTCTATATGTTTTGCCGGCACAGGCTGGCCGTTTAAAAGCATTGTTTCCGGTGTCAATGAAACGGAAAGTGCTTCCGTCTTAGCTTCAAGAAATGAATTCAGAAGATTCATGAATCGCTTTACAGCATTCATGACATTGAGGTTTTCCTTCGGAAAAAGACGCAGGTTTTGCATGGACATCCTGAGCGCTGATGCGAATTTTTGGGCGGTGGCTAGGTCTTCATCCTTAAGGGGCGACTCTTTTGCCACCGATTCAATGTATAGTTTCTTTTGCAGAGCCTCTCTGGATCCTTTGGAAAGGTAAACTTCCTCCATTTGGTTTCTCATAACAGAAAACATCTCTGTTGCCTTGTCCATTTGGTCTGAATTCTGGAGGTGGTAAGCCAGCCTCCCAACGACCCTTTCTAGAGAACCGGAAGCATATTTCTTCTCTATCTCCGCCGCTAGATTATGGTAGTTTTTTCGTTCCTTTTCACTCATGAGAGAATATAAAACGGTACGGCCCATTCGATGAGCAAAGATGAATTCATCTGGAATCGGAGTCTCCTCAATAATAAGCAATCTTCGTGCTTTGCTGAGAATGTTCAAAACTTGTTGTACCTTAAGCTTCGACATTTCTGCAAGCTGCTGTGGATTGATCTTCTCACCGAGAATAGAAGCCAGCTTGAGAGCATTGATCGCTTCCTGATCCATAAGCATCAGCCTTTGCTCGATCAAATCGCTGAGGCTTAACGGTATATCCTCAGGTTTTACAGAGGAAAGATCCCATTCATATCCTTTGGCTTCAATCTTGCCTTTCTGAAGGAGGTAAGATAAGGTCTCTACAATAAACAGCGGATTTCCAGCAGAGTTACGCATCAGGGCTTCTGTGGATTTAGTGGGCAGCGTCTTTCCGTCAAAAACTTTTGTTGAGAGTATATTAATATGTTCAAGGCTCAAAGGATTAAGCTCATATTTTTTAACCTCACTGTTGCTTATTACCTCCGGCATCGAGTCAAGAAGGAGCATCATATTCTCCTCTCCAGAGGCCAACTCTGGACTGTTGACCGAAGAAACAAAAAACAGCCTGTTATCATTCTCTGCCTTGAACTGAGAGTCTAATAACTGCAATGAGGGAAGATCGATTTGGTCTGCATCATCGAGCAGCACGAGTCCATCGCCTATTTCACGGAGGATAAAAAAGGTTTGAGTCAAAGCTGCAAAAAGAGCTGATCTGTCAGATTCCATATCTTCTTTTTCTGCCTTTACCTCTTTAACTTCCCAGGGATAAAGGTTTGGCTTGAGAATGAGTTTATCCTTATCGTCGAGTTTATAGAAAACATAGTCAGAAATTTGCTGGTCGTTCTCGAAAAGACTTCCCAGAGCTGCAAATAAGGAGCCATATTTTTCGGTCTGCCAAAAAGGGTAACCCTTTGCCAACAGAATAAAGGCGACCTTTTCTCTGGCGATTTCTTCGACATATTGTATAAGCCTTGTTTTTCCTGTTCCATCGCTACCGAGAAACACAGGGAAAATGGAAGAATTTCCTTTTTTAGAGAATTGCTTATCCAAGAATTGAACAATTTCATCTCTGCCGACGATCGGGGGGGCTGCAAGGATTGAATCAAGCTTAGCTGGAGTCATAAACTTGCCAGCATCAGGGTAAGGAATGACCCGGCCTCTTCCCCACTGTTTTGCTGCATAGAGCGCTTCGTCGGCTTTTTTAAAGAGTGTTTTCCATTTTTTCCCGTCCTTGGGATACAGGGAAACTCCTGCGCTGCAACTCAGTGTGAGTTGTTTGTTTCCAACTTTGAAGGGCGACTCTGTTGTCTTTTGCTGAATCTCGGTCCCCAGATCCCTGGCTTTGTGTTTGTCCAGTCCTGGAACGAGAAGAACAAACTCATCCCCCGCATAACGGATAGCAGTCCCTTCGGGGTGGATTTTTTCCACGAGAATTTTGGAGAAATGCACTAACGCATCATCGCCTGCCTGGTGTCCGTAGGTATCGTTGATGCCTTTGAACTCATCCATGTCGATCATGAAGAAGGCGATGGTTTGATCCTTCTTTTTAGCCTGCACTAGCTGTTGAGGAACCTGTTCGCTCAAATACCGCCGGTTGAATATTTGTGTGAGGTCATCCATGTAGAGGAGGCTCTGGAGTTTCTTGCTTTTTGTTTCAGAGTGCATATTATTTAGGATGATTTAATCAAAGAAATAGAGATATATTTTATCTGTGTAGATACAATTTTTTCTACTGTTTGCATAAAATTCACTGATTTGCTTTGCGCATTTAATATCACAAGCACTTTTTACGGTCAAATAGACAAAATACTCCATTCTAGTGTTTCATTATATCAGATTTTCACTGCGAAGGCGAAAGAATTGACTAAGAACTCGAATAATTCAGGCTAAATAACAAATACTGTTTTCTTTTTTTTTGCATATTTGGCTATAATATGAAGGCTTGATTATATCGCTAGAGGAGGTTAGCGTTGAATAAATTCATCGGTATCATCCTGACAGTCTTTATTCTATTTACTCCCTCCAGTCAAATTTACACGAATGTCCGGCAGGGAAAAACTACTTAAAGGAGTGTTTTCATTAAAGAGCTTCTAGTCCTCATATTGAGTGTCTCCCTTGTTATTATTTATTTACTGGTTGAGAGGATCAGTCTTTCTCGAAGAATTCGAGCCCTTCCCCTTAGAATATGTGTGACGGGGACAAGAGGAAAATCGAGTGTGACAAGACTCATAGCAGCTTGCTTAAGGGAGGCAGGATACTCCGTACTGGCCAAAACGACAGGTTCAAAGCCCATCATCATCTTTCCCGGCGGCGAGGAGAAAGAGATTAAGCGCAGAGGTTCTCCCTCTATCCTGGAAGGGAAGAAAATCCTGAAGATAGGTGTCAAGCTTAAAGTTCAGGCTCTGGTTTCGGAATTGATGGGTGTCCATCCTGAGCGCAGCTTCATCGAGTCAGTTGAGATGTTTAAACCTCATATTCTGGTCATAACCAATGTCCGTCCCGACCATCTGGCTCAAATGGGTACTGCGAGAGATAATATTGCTCGCTGTCTTGCCACTTCAATAACTCGGAACATCACCGTTTTTCTCCCTCAAGACGAATTTTTCCCTGTATTTCAAGAGAGAGCAGAGAGCTTAAACTCCAGAGTCATCCAGGTGCGCGGGGATTATTTAGCAGAGCATCTCCGGTTAAAACAGGAATTTCCCTTTTATGAATTCGAAGAAAATATTCGACTGTCTCTGACTGTGGCTGAATTTTTAGGAATAGATAAGAATGTTGCTCTTCGTGGGATGGAGAAGCTCAAGCCTGATTTTGGCAGCCTCAAAATCTGGACAGCAGATTTAGGTGAGCCGCCCCGCCACTTTTACCTGGTTAGCGCCTTTGCTGCCAATGACCCGGAATCGACCCGGTATGTATTATCCAGGCTCAAAAAAATGAAGTCCTTAAAGGCAAGTAAAATAATCTGCCTACTCAGCCTCAGGCGAGATAGAGGAGACAGAACATTCCAGTGGTTGAAGGCTCTGCAAGAAGGTGCTTTTCCTGAGTTTCGAAAACTTCTCTTCATCGGAGACCATGCGCGAGTTCTGAAAAGCAAGTTGAGATTGAATAGAAATATGAAGGTTTTTGTCCTTAAAGATAATAATCCTCAAAAAATCATGGAGGAGATTTCAGGAACGTTGGAAGAAGAGAATGTTTTGGTGGGACTGGGGAATATGGGAGGTATCGGGGAAAAGCTTGTTAAATACTGGGAGAATATTGGAAGGCCCCATGATTTTTGAGACGCTTTTTATCGGACTTATCCTTGCTTTCCTTTATGTAGAGCTTATGGATATTTACCCTGGAGGGATTATTGTCCCTGCTTATATCGCTCTTTATCTTGACCAGCCGCTTAGAGTACTGGCCACGATTCTTATCGCAGTTTTAAGTCTTTTCACATATAAAATTTTGTCTCGTTTTCTCATTCTCTTTGGTAAGAGAAGATTTGTTATGCTTGTTCTTCTTGGAAGCCTATGGACACAGCTCTGGTTTCTTTCATTACCCCATTTTTTCTCTTCTCCTTTGGAACTGCGAGCAATCGGATGGCTTATTCCGGGTCTTCTGGCAAATAACCTGGAAAAACAAAAATATGTTCCGACATTGGCTTCCATGTTTTTTGTCTCCATTTTGACTTATTTTCTTGTACGAGTGCTTGTGTGGCTGTAATTTGAAAAGATGTCATTGCAAAGAAATGGAGCAGAAAAAAAATTGCCTGTCCCCTTTTTTTCAAGAAATATTCCAAAAGAAGATGGAAAGAACCAGACTGTAATCCTTGTTCTTTTTGCCTTGAGTTTATTGTTTTTTGGGCTGGATAAGTTGGTTCCTTTAGGAAAGGAGGATGCCGGAAAAGGGGAAATGCTCCGTGCTTCTGAAATCATGGCGGAAGCATCGAACATTCTCATAAAATTTCAGAAGGCGAATGGGGTTATTCCTGACAGAAAAAGTGATTTAAACCAGACAGGCCTCATCGGCCTTGAATTTTCTCCTATTACAACATCCATCGGAAGCCTCGAAGCGAAAAGAACCACAAACGATCCCAATTTTGCTGCTCTCGTTGTCTTCTTACTGAAAGAGGCAGGAGTAAAAAAAGGAGAAACGATCGCAGTGGGAGCTTCAGGTTCTTTTCCTGCCTTGATTCTGGCTGTATTTTCAGCAGCGAAGGCCATGGATGTAAGACCTCTTGTCATTTGTTCTCTTGGATCATCTCAGTGGGGAGCCAACATCCCTGCTTTTCATTGGCTTCACATACAGAATTGCCTTTTAGAGGCAGGGACATTTACTGTCAAACCGATTGGGCTTTCTTTAGGAGGAGAGAAAGATACAGGAAAAGACATGAGCTTCGAGGGGCGCACCTTACTCAAGAAAGATATCATAGAGAGTGGAATATATTTTTTTCGTGAGCCTGACTTAAGAAAGAATGTCGAGGCGAAAATGCGCCTCTATGAAGAGAAAGCAGGGCATGATAAGATCAAAGCCTTTATCAACGTGGGAGGAAGCTGGTCAAACATGGGAGAAGATGCACAGGTCTTAAAGCTGAAACCAGGTCTTTCTAAAATCAAGATGTTTCCGCCAGTGGGAAAAAGAGGAATTCTTTATGAGATGGCCGCTCGAAAAATCCCGGTGATTCATCTCCTCTATATCAAAGGACTTGTGCGGAAATATGGTCTTATATGGGACCCTGTTCCTCTTCCCAAGCCCGGAGAAGGAAAAATATATCAACTCGCTGGGGAAAAACAAGCAGCCTTTCTTTTCCTTGCCGCTCTATATTTTCTACTCGTGATACTTGTTTTATTTTTCCAAAGAGGAAAGCTGTCCTCTTTTTTTTCTTTTGGCCTTGTCCCAAAGTGACAGGATGCAGTGCACTTTTTTTTTTTTTATGTGTCATTTTTAAGTGGCTGGCTCTTTGTTTAATTTTATGCTATAAATTCATCTCGAAAAAAAAAGCCTGGTGTTTTAGAAAGAGATTCCAAAACACGATAAGAGATATGATCCACCGGAGAAAGGAGAATTCAATGTTTCCGGAAAAAATTTTTAAAAGAAAAAATTTGGCATTGGTCTTAGGAATTTTTATGTTTCTATCTGCTGTTGGAATAAGCCAGGCCGAAGATATAAAAGTCAGGGTTAGAGTAAGGAGAGCAAACATAAGGGAAAAACCCAGCCTCAGGAGCGAAATCGTCGCTCAGGTGAGGAGGGGAAGAATTCTCCAGGTGGAGCGAAAAGAGGGGGAGTGGTATCGTGTCCGTTTACCCTTAAAACTCGAAGGACATTCTCTCCCTGGATATATCCATCAGAGCATTGTGGAGGAGGTTGGAAAGGATGTCCCCGTTTCAGAGGAAAGGATTTCGGAGGGAACGCATTCGGACTTTATTTATAAGTACAGGGCTGGTGTACAGGTGGGATTAGCTTTGCCCTCAGAAAAGGATTATGGCAGCGGGATTAAATTCGGTGGGAATTTCTATTATAAAATTAGTGACAGAGTCAATCTTGAGTTTGTGATTCAGGCTTTCCGAAGCAGTGTGGCAGACAATCCAGTAAAATTGGGCGAGGGAAAGTTGACGGTTTTGCCCATTCAGTTGAGTGTTCAAGGCCGTTTTCCCCTAAAGGATCAGCTTATTCTGTATGCTGGTGGAGGCATTGGTTATTATTTAAATAGTTATTTATTTGAAGGAGTAAAGATCCCGGAAAGAGATGAGGAAGTGAAAAATGCCTTGGGATTTCATTTTGGAGGCGGGGCAGATTATTTCTTTAGTGAGAATATAGCTGCAAACCTTGATATGAGGTACTGCATAGTGAAGACAAGCGGGCTCTTTACTTTTAATGGGGATGGCGAGGATATAGAGATAGAAGGTATAAATTTAAATTCTTTTATGCTGGGTGTAGGATTTAAGTATTTCTTCTAATCAAGGTTAAAAGATGTGTTCAAAATTAAAGAAAAATCCGGTCGTGTCTTTTCCGAATCCCATATCCACCCTCACAACAAAAGTATCCATATAAAATCTTAATCCCATCATCGGATTCGTCGCCCAACTGCTGAGATTGAGGTCTGTTTTTTTGAGAGAATCCCATATTTTTCCTGCGTCATAGCCAACAACACCTCCAAAACGCCAAAAAAGAGGAAAGCGGAGTTCTGCGTTGACAACTGCAGAAGTTTTTCCTAGAAAACGGTCCTGCGGATAGCCGCGGAGAGTTCTGCTCCCGCCAATGGGCAGAAGAACTTGGACAGGGAGGTTGTCTCCGATTAAATTCTGCATTCCCACCCGCCACGCCAGCACTGTCTTCGGGTAGAACAGCGTATAATAATGCTGGAACCAGAAAGTCAGCTTTGTAAAATTTACATGGTTCATGCCTGTTTTTGGTGCGAACTCGGCTTCTCCCTGAAGGACAAGTCCGCTCGAGGGATTTATAAAACTGTTTCTTGTATCATATCTCAAGTTTGTAAAAAGAGAGGCTACATTGACACGCCCGCTGTTGAGTTCGGGTTCGAGAACGGCAAGACTGCTGTTTTCCTCAAAGTTGAAATTTCTGATCGTTTTATAGATTGTTCCAATCTGGCCCACCAGATATGGCGAAAAACCTCTGCTTAAAGTCAGGCGTAATTCAACAGGCTCTTTGGTATAATATTCTCTTTTCTCAAATTTCGAATTGTTTCCAATCCCAAAGAAACTGTTTTTAATCCACTTGTCGTAATCAAGCAATAGATCAAACGCTATCGGATAGATTTTTCCCTGCCGCTGTTCAAAATCAGGCAAGGAAAAGATGAACCGGTACCAGCGCTCTCCTTTTGTACTGTTAAAAACTACCAGGTCAAACGACTCGTTCATTTTTAGCGGATTTAAGTAAAACATCTTTGCCCCATACCCAAAACCGACATTTGTGTCGTACATAAGGATTGGCAGAAAATCCAGTTTTGCTTTCACAAGAGGAGTCACGGTAGCAAATTCTTTAGGGGATGTTTTAAGAACACCTTCCAGATCGATCTCGGCTAAAACGCCATAATGGTCTGAGGCCTGAACTCCATTCAGCGAAGAATCAAGGACAATTTTACAAAAATCGACACAATTTGAGTCAAAGTGGTGGCTGAGAAATATGTAATCGATGCGCCTTGCTGTCTTTGCTCCCATTGAACTCAAAAGGTCATATCCTTCCCAGGAAATATTTTTGGCATTTGTAGGCCTTGAAGAGAATGAAATGTTCATGTTGTCAGCAGGATCCCAGCTGTAAAGGCGGTGAGAGCTTGTCGATGGAAAGACGTCAAAAAACCCGGATGATTCGAACAACTGTATTGCCGGGGAGTTTGGTGTAGCATTAAAATCACCTGCAGCGATAACAGGTGATCCAGGTGGAAGCTTTGAAAGAAACTTCACTAATTTCTTTGTTTCATCTGCCCGCCTTTTCATCCTTTTTTCCCAGTTCTGCATTGCCTCCGCATACTCATCCTTGCTTATCTTGTTTTCTTCAACTAGGCTTTTAAACTGACTGGCCAGGTGAGAATCCTTAGGAGGAGTGGAAGCAAGATGAATATTCACAAGATAAACGGGGGTATCATGAAAAATTATTTTTCCTACAACAGCAAATATGGATTCATCAAAATGAATTGTGATCGCGTCACCATAAAGGCCAAACGAACCTGAGAGTTTCCACACATCCTCTTTTTTGAGGTTGAGTGACCGCCGGGCAAGAATGGCCATCCCTTCCTTGAAGTTCGTGGGAATTCCTATAGGCCCGAATTTAATCCCTGCAAGACACACTTGGTGTATCCTATCAAAGCCGATCGATTTTGCGAGTTTGGCTGAATATCCTGCGACCGGGTTTGCCTCTTGAACAAAAATTATGTCAGGATCGATTTTTCTAATCTGGGTGAGAAGAGCTTGATACCGTGAATTCCGCCGTTCGGCAGATTCGTATTCACCCATTCGAAAGGTTCCCTTGTAGTCCAAGCCCGACCAGACATTGATTGTAAGAATACGTAAATTTGTCTTTTCATTTGAAAAAGCATTATGTGCACTAAATAAAAGAATACTTAAGAAAAGAAGAACAAAAAAAGTATTCCCGGCGAAATTCCACAGAAATTGAGAAGCCCAAGCCCTTTCATATTTTTTCCTAATCTTGTTCACTTTTCCCTCCTGCATGACTCTATCTTATCAGGCAATATATATATTATATATATGTATCACTTGTCGCCAAGTCAATAAAGGAATCATTAGATAAAATAGGATTTTGTTTCATTCCTTGACATTCTGCCTTGCGGGATTTATTCTTTTAATGATTCCCGGAAGAGAAATCGACCATGTTGGGGAGTTTATATTCACGAATAACGAATATTTCCTCTTTTTCCTTTAGTCTCCCTCAACCAATCACGATGGAAACAGAAAAAAAGAGGCCCTGATGCAGTCCTGGGAGACGTTTTTCTTCGAGTTTAACATCAACACCGCGCCTCCTTTGATCGTCGGATTCTTGATGTTCGTGCTGGGTGTTGTCACCTTGATCAGGGAGAGAGTGTCGAGAGTCAGTTCCTCATTTTTTATGGTCACCCTGAGTATTTTTGTCTGGTTGGGATCTTATGCTTGGCTTTACTCGGCTTCCAACGAACAGGTTGCAGTCTTATGGGCTAAGATCGAACACATTGGTGTGGCTTTCATCCCTAGCTTCTTTTTCCTTTTTATCCTGGATATTATCCGGCAGTATAAAAAATACAAATATTTTGGCTGGGCCACCCTCATTCTTTCGGGAGTGTTTTCTGTAGGATTTATCTTCTCACCTTATCTGATCGAAGGTGTCCTGAGTACTCCCTGGGGATATCACGCTCAATACGGACCCTATGCGTTTATTTTGATAGTGTATATCGCCCTCTTTTTATTGATCAGCTTGGATTTACTCTGGATTGAGTATCTCCGCAGCTCATCAGAACGTGAGCGGAACAGGCTTATGGGGATTTTTCTAGGAGTCGTCATCGGATTGTTCGGGGCTGTCGACTTCTTGCCAACTTTTGGAATCCAGGTTTATCCGCTTGGTTACATTCCTATGTTTGTCTGCATGTTGATCCTCGGGCAAACCATCTTTCGCTTTGAGCTGATAGATCTGACTCCCTCCTTTGCGGCCAAGAATATCTTGGACACGACAGAGGGTTTGGTGGTAGTCGTTGACCTTGAAGGCCGTATCTCTTTCCCTAACCGTTCATTGTGTGGGCTGCTCGGCTATAAGGAAAAGGATCTGAAAAAGCAAAAGATATCTCTCCTTTTTGATACTGATGAGTACGATTTCCCAGAAAAGCTGAGTAAATACCGGTCATTCCAGCATAAAGAAATGAATTGGCGGAAAAAGGATGGGACAGAAGTTGAGATGAGCGTCTCGGCTTCTGCGATCAAGGATATAACAGGAGAACCAGCAGGGATTGTGTATGCGGCTACGGATATTACCGAACAGAAAAAGACCGAACAAGAATTGATGCTGGCCAAGGAATCTGCTGAGCATGCCAATAAAGCCAAAAGCGAGTTTCTGGCCAACATGTCCCATGAAATAAGGACTCCTCTGAGTGCTGTGATAGGATTTTCTGATATGTTATCAGATACTTCACTGAATAATATCCAGAAGGAGTATGTGGATACCGTTAGGGAAAGCGGGACGTTACTGCTAGCTCTTCTGAGCGATATCCTGGATTTTTCAAAGATCGAAGCAAGAGAGGTTCAATTGGAGGAGATCGATTTCAACCTAAAATATTTAATAGAGGATGTGCTGAGAATATCCAGGTCAAGAATTGAGCAGGCTAATGTTGAATTGTATTATCATTACGATGAAAACTTGCCTGAATATTTCAAAGGAGATCCTACCCGCATCAGGCAGATCACCCTGAACCTTTTAAACAATGCGATAAAGTTCACTGATCAAGGTGAGATCGGAGTGAGGGTGCAGCCAGTTGAGGCCAAAACCGGTGAAGATTTTTGCACCGTACAGATATCTGTGAAGGATACCGGAATCGGGATATCGAAAGAGAAGCAAGAAGTAATATTCGAGGCCTTCAGCCAAGCTGATTCTTCGACCACTAGGAGATTTGGGGGAACAGGGTTGGGGCTGGCCATCTCCACGGCCTTAGTGAAGATGATGGGCGGCAAGATATGGATCGAATCCGAGGAGGGGGTGGGGAGTGACTTTTCCTTCACCCTCAAACTTAAAGAGTCAGACCCCTCTGTTTTTGACGAAATTTCACCAATCCAGGTAAAGAATCTAAAAGGCAAGAAGGTGTGTATTGTTGATGAAGATGAAAACGCCCGTCGCCTCTTAGGATCCTTCTGTGTGAAGGCGGGATTAAACGTCATCTCTGAGGCCTCCTCAGCCAAAGAAGCTTTGGCCAGACTGAAAAAGATGAAAAAGATTCCAGATCTGATTATATCAGATATCATGATGTCAGAGCAGGATGGCCCCGAATTCACACGTCATGTCAAAAGCATCGGCAAACTAAAAAGGACGAAGCTTGTGGATGTTTCTTCGGATGCCAAGCCAGGGTCGGCAAGAGAGGCAAAAGGTTCAGGATTTGATGCTTTTATCTCCAAGCCAATGACAGAGAGAGGGGTTATCAATGTCATCAAAACAGTTTTTGGCGACAAAAGAGAAAAAGGACAGATCGTAACAACTCATATGGCCGCAGATCTCTCCGGGGAGAAAATCAAGGTGCTCGTCGCCGATGATAATCCCGTCAATCAGCAACTGTTGAGAGTATTACTCCAAAAACTCGGTTACGATGAAGACGTTGTCTCCGATGGACAGGAGGCCGTCGAGAAGGTGAAAACAAAGGAATACGATATCTGCTTGATGGATGTGCATATGCCAAGGATGACTGGTATCGAAGCCACCAGGGAGATAAGAAAGAAAAATCCCACACTCCCGATTATTGCAATCACTGCTGCAGCTTTTCAAGAGGATAAGGACGAGTGTTTCAAGGCTGGGATGAATGACTTTATGACCCAGCCGATCAGCATCGATGGCTTGAAGCAGAAACTCCTGGAATGGACAGCTCCTAAGAAGAAAAAATCATCATAAATTTTGTCTCATTTTTAAAAACAGATTATATGCCTGAAACCTGGATTCGCCTTGAAGGAATGGCCAAGAAAATAAATGGGAGGACATCATGAAAATTAAGACAAGATTAGCTCTTTTTCTAACGCTGGGGCTGTGTGTGTCTGTCAGCCTGATAGCACAGAAACCTGCAGACCTGGTAGGAACCTGGATCGGTATGGGCACTCTTGAGGGGATGGGTGACAATGAACTCACTCTGGTTCTGGAGCTGAAGGAAGGGAAACTTGCGGGTCATATGACGGACCAGTTTGAATCGATGAGTGAGGCCCCCATCAGCGAAATCAAGCTGGAGGAAGGAGTGTTCAGTTTTTCTGCCGTTGCGATGGGCTCGGAAGGCCAGGAATTTCCTTGTGTCTTCAAGATGAAGGTTGATGGTGATTCCATGAAGGGAGAGCTGGACATTCCGGCAATGGGTATGTATGGCACATGGGAGGCGACCAGGCAAAAATAAGAGTGAACATCAAATATTGACGGTGGAATAAGCAGCGGATTTTTCGTTTTTTGCAGTACTAATGTAAATGTGATCTCGAGTCATTTTCATCTAAATTTATTCGTAGTAGATTTTCTTCGGGTCAGCATTGGCGGGATTGCGGAGAAAGTAGCCGGTTCCTTTCTCAATAACATCAGCATAGCGAGGCACTTCTCTTACCTTCACGGTTTTGTCAGGTTTTTCTTCAGACCAGAGCTCCAGGATCTGAAGGATCGTTGAACAATGCCGGCCAATCCGTACATCGATGGGCCACCCGTTCTCGTCCATTTTCTCGAAAAGGAGCCCATGTTTTCCCGCTTTGACCACAAATTCATCTTTTCCTTCCAGAAGAAGCGCTCGGTCTGTTCGTCCGCGTGTTGCATCCAGGAAAGGCTCAGGGGCTTCCAGCAGAAGGGAGATGGCATCTGTATGGTCGCCTATTTCGCGGTGAGATAAGCCGTGCAGAGCTGGAGGGGAGTATTCCACGCCGATGTTGAATCCTTCTGTGCCTGATATGATCATGGAAGCCAGGGCTGCCAGCTCCAGTCCGTTTTGATGGGCCACTATGGTGCTTATGACAGGATACTGCAGCTCTGCTTCATGGAGGTCGATGACAATATCCACTTTCTCTTTTCGGATAAGTTGTATCAGGGCATAGCAGGTCTTTTCAGTAAGGGTTCCATTAGGGCGGCCAGGAAATGTTCTGTTCAAATTCCGGATATCGACATAAGCCAGTTCCTGACGGCTAGGATAGTGAATATAAACTTCTGGGTCCGGCCACTGGTCAAGCGGATTTGACCAGCGGTCGCCCATCCTGAATTTTTGTCCTCCCCAGGAGGTGGGGATCGTGAAATCCGGTGGATAGGCTCCACCCAACCGGGTCACGGTGGAAGCACTCCGGTTAGCAGAGTTGATTACGATCAGTTTTCCCTGTTCCACCACAGCATTCTCTGTAAAAATCCAGGTTGTGAGCCTTGTTGCGGGCTCTTCAGGATGAGTTCCGCCAAGCAAAAGAATTGTTCCTCCTGGTTTTTCCCCTTCCAGGATATAGACGTTTGAGTCGTTGGTGGTTCCTTGGATGCCCATAAAATATTCACTCAATTTTTTTACTTGACTCACGCCGGGGCCCAGGACGACAGGTTCTTTGAGATGGCGGCTTTTGTAAAAGCTTACTCCGGCAAAAACCAAAAGAATAAGACCAGAGATCGCAGAGATACATTTCCGAATAAAGATCCATTTTACTGACATAATCTCTCCTTTATTTCAGCCTGAACAGCCTTAAAAGAAAAGGCAAAAGAATGATGATATAGAGAATTTCATCCTGCCATTTCTTGCTTTTCAAAAGATTCCAGATGATGAGAAAGGCGATGTATCCTGTTAGAAGATAATAAAGGATGGTGATGATCATTGGATCAGAGCCTCCGTAAAAATGTCTATTTTTTGCGCTATTTTTAGATCGATATTTTGTAAAATTTCATTTATAGCCGAAATTTTCATATTTATAACAGAGTTTTAAAGGCTAATTTTTTGCTAAAGATTACCATCAATGTTCCCACGACCATGATGACCGCCGCCGGGATGAGGCAGTACTTCAGTAAGTGAGAATAAGGCTCCCTCATCTCCACTGCTTTATGGGTCAGACGTCCGATGATTGCAGTGGGGGGAAGGGCATCCCCAAGGGGCCAGATAATGCTCATCCCAGCCAGAGCTATGATAGGATTAAGCCCGATGGTGTTAAAAAGCAAAACCAGAGGAACACCGAGAACAGGGGCAGCGCCCCACATTAGGACTGCCTCGGATACGGGAAGGACCAAGAAAAGGGTGAGGAGCACGACTATAAGCGGCAGAGTCACTATAGTAATGGCTATAAGCCCCCTGACTCCGGTGAGCGTCATGATCTGAACCAGGATTCCAACGCAGGTTAGAGTTCCGATGAGCGGGAGAAGCTGATGGACTGTCTCTCTTGATATCTTGAGGAAATTTAACCGCACCGGAGAAAGCAGCAGGCTGACAGACGCGGCTGCCATAAACATCAGCGGGAGTCCTATAATAGGGAATGAATGGGGCCAGATCCTCCCGGCCAGCACTAGAAGAAAGAAAACAAGAAAGGGGAGGGAGACTCGGAGCCAGTTCATTTTTGGGGGAGCCTCGGGGAGCTCTTCCAATGCCTTTTTCAGGTTAACAGGTTTTTTGCTCCATCCCAGGATGAAAATTGTAAGGAGAGAGAGAAAAATGCAAGGGATGAGCAAGGGGAGAAAGAAACCCACATAGGGCATGTTGACGCCTGCAGCGGTGATCATCGCCCACAAACTTACCGGTGGAGCGGCTGCACTCAAACCTGCCAGGATAAAAATAATAGCTGCTGTTTTAGGTTTGGAAATTCCCATGTATCCCAGGACAACAGCTATCATGCTGCCTGTGATTAAAACTGTTACGCTTCCAGCACCAGTCAATGCACCGGGAATCAGTAAAAGAAAAGTGATCAAGACAAAAAGCACTACTTTATTGCGGTGAAATTTGCGGAGAATTCCTCTTATCACATAA
>JAGLWV010000178.1 GCA_023133225.1 Candidatus Aminicenantota bacterium
TTCCGCTTTCCGATCCCGCTCCAAGAAGAAATTATGAATCATATAAGAACACTCTCCTTTCAAACAGCAGTGTGATCAAGGTCTCTGCCTCATCGACTATACCTGGCGGATTGTTCGGCATAACATTGCTGCGGCCGGTCGGACGCCCGGTGAATGAAAATTTAACCGTCCAGGCAACAGCCGTTGATTATGATTTTGTGGAGACATTCGGTATGGAGCTTCAGGAAGGCAGGGATTTTTCAAGAGAATTTGCAACTGACATAAACACAGCTCTGCTGCTGAATGAAGAGGCAGTTAAACAATTCGGATTTGATCCAGAACTTGAAAAAAGACTGACACCCGGGGGGCAGGGGCAGGTTGTTCTTCCTGTGATCGGTGTATTAAAAGATTATCACTTTAAATCTCTCCATCAAAAGATCGAACCTTTTGTATTGTCATTAGGGACTGAACAGGCTTTTAATTGGGTGTTCATTAAAACAACCGGTGCAAGCATGTCAAAAGTAATGCAGTTTGCGGAAAAAGAGTGGCAGAGAATAAATCCGGGACATCCTTTCGATTACACATTTGTGGATGGCAGTATCGCCATGATGTATCAGTCTGAAATGAGATTAAGCCGGCTGTTCAGCATTTTTACAGGGGTTGCAATATTTATCGCATGCCTTGGTCTTTTTGGCCTGGCGTCTTTTACAGTAGAGCAAAGGACAAAGGAGATAGGCATAAGAAAAATTCTTGGCGCATCTATTAGCGGTATAGTTATTATTTTATCGAAAGAATATGTAAAATGGATTGTTCTAGCGAATGTACTTGCCTGGCCTGCTGCTTATGTTGTTATGAATCAATGGCTTAAAAATTTTGCTTATCGTACGGATATCGGAATCTCGACCTTTTTTCTCTCTGCTGTGCTGGCATTAGTCATCGCGCTGCTCACAGTCAGTTACCAGTCTATCAAAGCTGCACTGGCCAATCCGGTTGAGTCGCTGCGATATGAGTAGGATGAGATATTCTGGCTCATTTATTAAGACAAGAACATAAAAGAATAGATCAATACAAGAACTTGTCTTCCCCTATTTCTTTTATCATTCCTTCAATTTCCTTGAGCAGGAGTTCTTTGCGGAGCATAACGGCTTTAATTTCATTGTCTTTGAGGTAAGGACCGACGGCGTCCTTGATTGTGTCATAGGTGAGAGCTTTTATTTTTTCCAAAAAAACTCGAGGGAGTTTTTTGATCAGTTTCTTTTCCTTATGTCCTTTTTTTCCATAGACGAGTCGTTTTCTGTCTCGTCTTGCTGAATAGAAAGAGCGCGAATGATCAATGAGAATCCAGCGCATGTCCGCAGTGTACCGGATATTCTGCTGAGTCCGGTCATTATTAGCGATTAAACAGTCGAAAGCTCTTGCAATGTGTCTCCTTTTTTCCCAGTTATCATACCTCGATTTGGGTATCCCTTTTTTCTGTTCCGTTCTGTCAAGTTCGCTCATTGGAGATGATACCCAAAACTGAAGAGATCCTTTCTTCCCCTTGAATTCTCTCTCCACTGTAGGTGGAATCATATTGAGGTCGAGTAGTTTATCCATCTGGTAGGCAGCGATTTCATACTGCCATCCCTCCCAGGCACCTTTCTGTTTACCTTCAACATTCTTCCAGGCGCCACTCATTCTTCCCATATCTTCATTTTGCAGAAAGAGCCTTTTTGGATTTGTGACACCTTCTCCGATATCAACACTATTTACTATTTCTGCAGTTTTGAGGAATTCTTCGATCTCTGCCCTTATCCCAATTTCTACTGGAGTGAACTGTGTGTATGCGATATAGCTGCTAGAGAAAATAAATAAAAGAGAAATAACAAGAAAGAGTTTTCTTTTCATCTTTTTCTCCTTTTGTAGTTTTTCCTTAAAATGGCGTCTTTACTATACTGTTCTTTTATCAGAAATTCAAATAACGAAGCTCGATCTGTAAATTGTCGTGGACTGACTTTGAGTTTGGAGTTCTTGTCTAAAAGTGACTTTGATAAGCAGATTAAATTGATATTTCAACATATTTTATTTTAGCAGACGGTTCAGGGATTGCTAATCCTTCTCTATTTAGTCCTTTAATATGAAATTGAATAGCATCCTTCATTCTTGAAAGCGTTTCTTTTATAGTTGTCCCAGTTGCCACACAACCTGGCAGGTCTGGACTGTATGCAGAAAAGTTTCCATCGGCCTTTTCTATTATTACAAGATATTTAAACACT
>JAGLWV010000179.1 GCA_023133225.1 Candidatus Aminicenantota bacterium
TTCTGTCCAGATAGTCTCTGATCTGCTCAATGCCCGTTTCAGGATTTAGAGCAAAAGCGACTTTTTTTCCCTTATCCCTGGCAGATTCTATGATCCGATCTGGATCTTTTACCGACTCGAAGTGTGCTATTATTGTATCAACCTTCATCCAGTTGGCATCGATCCACTTTTCTGGATTTTCGATCATTAAATGGGCTTCATACTGACATTCTTTCTGGGGAAGTCTAAAATCAAAATCAAGGGAATGATTAGGCACGAATTTTCCATCCATTACATCAAGCTGTAAAAGACCGGCGGAATCCTTGATCCTGGAAAAAATATCATCCAATTCTTCTTGTGTCTTGGCAATCACTGCGGGAATAATGATTTTTCTCATTGTTTCCTCTCATAATCAGCTATTTTTTCTATTCTTTTTTTATGCCTCACCCCACCGCTGAAAGGAGTATTCAGCCAGACATCGATAATCTTTTTCACCTTTTCAAAAGGGAAAAAACGTCCCCTCAATCCCAGCACGTTCGTATCATTATCTATCCTGGACATTTTGGCAGAATAGGCATCGTACGCTGCAACAGCCCTGATTCCTTTTACCTTGTTTGCGGCAATCGTCATTCCTGTTCCTGATCCACATACAAGGATTCCCCTCATTTTCTTATTTTTCGCAACCCTCTCAGCTACCTTAATGGCATAATCCGGGTAATCAACTGATTCTGTGGTGTCCGTTCCCAGGTCCTCGTATTCAACCTTCTTTCTTATCAGGTATTCTTTAATTTTCTCCTTGCGCTTGAAACCAGCATGATCAGAGGCGAGTATAACCTTCATCTATCTATCCATCCTTTTCGGAGATCAGGTCAATAAGTAAGGCCGCAGTCCAGGAAAAACTATCCGCCCCCAGCCCCTCACCGGATAATGGGTTGAAATATTCGTAAAATCCATGCTCAGCAACCAGGTCAATTATAGATTTTTTCAAATTTCTGGCCTCTTCAGTGAAGCCATAATTCCTCAATCCCTGGTGAAGCATCCAGTTTATGTTAATCCACACCGGACCCCTCCAGTAATTAAGAGGATTGAACTGAAGATCGTCGACGGATATTGAAGTGATAACAGGGTGTTCATGAACACAATTTTCCCTGCACATATGAGAGTGTTTCATCCAGGAGGCCAGCTCTTTAGCCTGTTTCTGGCTCAGAAGGTCTGTACAGAGTGACACCAATGACGCCACGGTCTTCTTTACGATGTTTTTTCCAGCAATAAGATCATAATCAAACAGGAGGAGATTGGACGGCTCATCTGGACAGAAATATCGAATATAATTCTTTTTTGTTCTCTGTATCCATGTTTTTATTTCGTTTTTATCGTTACCTAAAATATCCGCAATTTTGAGCAGCGCCTTGTTAGCCTCATACAGAATGGAATTGAAAACAACATCTTTGATCTTAAAAGGAATCTTTTCGTATAGTGTTTCCTCATCATAATTGTATTTCTTCATGACCTCTATGAGATAAAGATATCTGTCATAATCATCTTTTGTCGGCCTTTGTTCAGAACTCACTTTTTCCGTATCTATCCTTTCGTATTCAGGCAAATTTTCGACTTTTATCCTGGCTAAAGGCTCATCCCATCTGAGTGAGTTATCCAACCCAGATTCCCATGGGTGAAAAATAGTTACCAGCCCGGAACGTTCCCGGTCTCTTTTTGTTAATAAATAACGGTGAAAATGCAAAATCTTTGAAAATATCTCTTCCAAAAAAACTTTCGCCTCTTTTTTATCTCTGGAATTCTCATAGACATGCCAGGCGGCAAGGGCATGGACAGGTGGCTGAGTGATACCGGATGTCTTTATCTCTGGAGAAAATTCGGAAAGTCCGGTATGCCAGTACTCATTACCGGGAAAATAGCCGTCTCCACCTCTGAATATGATATGGGGAAGCATACCGTTGGACCACTGCCCCTCAAACATGGAAAGCAGCTCTTTTTTGGCTTTTTCCAGGTCGTAATGGGAATAACCGATCGAAACAAAGGCAGAATCCCAGCTCCACTGGTGAGGATAAAGTTTAGGTGAGGGAATGGTGTATTTCTCCCTCCAATTTTCTTCTAAGATCTTCTTCGCTTCGATTAACAGCTTTTCTTTCTTTGTGTTCATTTTTTTTGGTTTATATTCAAAACAGTATTTTTAGACTTCTTAAAGAAAGCCTCCATGAATTCTATCTATATACTACTATATATATATTAACAATAAATATTATTTATAAACTATAATACTCTTTTTGTCTACTCAAATCTGTAAACAAATCCACCAAACTCCGGCACTTTGTAAGTTTTTATGAGTTCTCGAATGACAGTCAAAAAAACACCCTTGCTTTTTCTTAAATTCTCATCCAGAACTTCGACCGGGGTTGGTTTCTCTTGAATCCCATTGGCATAATCCACTCCAAAGCCGAGAAGCGCAAGGGGAATTTCGAGTTCTCCTGCAAGGACAACCTCGGGCCCTGCTGTCTGGCTGATGAAAGAGGCATAATTTCTGAACATAGCGATCTCGGACCTTGAATTGAACCTGGGACCGCTGGCATAAGCATACACAGCATCGGTTATGGGATTATCTGCCACCGCAATGATTTGCTGTCTCAATTCTTCGGAAAAAGGATTGTCGAAAATGTAATGTCCCCTGCTCTTTTCCCCTGCAGTATCATATACCGTGCATGCTTCCCCACCGGGCAGCCTGTTATCCGGAAAATACAGGTCATCGAAAACGGCCAGTTTGGCAAGAGGTATGCTGGGATCCAATACTCCACATACGGTTGTTGCAACGACAGCCTTTGTATCCAGTCGTTTTAATGCCAGAAGATGTGCACGATAATTCACCATATTTGACAGATCACGATGAGCTTTACCGTGCCGCGAAATATAGGCTATTGTTTTTCCCTCAATGTTTCCGATTGTGACCGAAACCTCTCCATACCTTGTATCCAACGTCTCATCCCTGACATCTTCCAACCCTGGAAAATCATAAAATCTCGTACCTGAAATGATTGCCAGATCGACCATTCAAATCCTCCATTAAACACAGTATCATTTTTTTTAGTAAATATGGATTTTTTTCTGCCTCGCCTTAAAGAATCCTAACCCTTTTTAACCTGACTTATTCATAAAAA
>JAGLWV010000018.1 GCA_023133225.1 Candidatus Aminicenantota bacterium
GTAATGGCGAGTGGATGTTTAAGATTAATCCGCCCAGGGTGGGCGGACCTTATAATATGACTATTACCGGCAAGAATACGATTAATGTTAGCAACATTATGGTCGGCGAGGTCTGGGTCTGTTCGGGCCAGTCGAACATGCAATGGTCGGTGAAGCAGTCGGCTAACGCTGAGCAGGAAATATCGGTGGCGAACTATCCGAATATTCGGTTGTTTACAGTTGCACGGAAGGTGGCGACTGTACTCCAGTCGGATTGTGTCGGCAGTTGGACATCGTGCAGTCCGCAGACGATTCCCGCTTTTTCAGCGGTAACTTATTATTTTGGTCGAGAGCTGCACAAGGAACTTGATGTTCCGATTGGTTTAATTCATACATCCTGGGGAGGAACCCCAGCCGAGGCATGGACAAGGCGAAAGGTACTTGAGAAGGTTGCGGATGCTACGCCGATTTTAGCACGGTATGATGATGCCGTTGCGAAATACCCGCAGGCAAAAAAAGAATTTGAGCAGAAAGTCATTGAATGGAAAGAGGCTGTTGAAAAGGCCAGGGCCGAAGGCAAAAAAATACCGCGAAGACCACGTGCACCACTTGGGCCTGAACACCCTCACTCTCCGGGAGGTTTGTATAATGCTATGATTGCTCCGCTGATCCCGTATGGTATTCGTGGGGCTATATGGTACCAGGGGGAATCAAACGCAAACCGGGCCTATCAATATCGCAAACTCTTTCCTGCAATGATAAAGAACTGGCGAAAAGATTGGGGGCAGGGTGATTTTCCTTTCCTTTTTGTGCAGTTGGCTAATTTTATGGCTGTCAAGCCCGAGCCGGTCGAGAGTGCCTGGGCGGAGCTGCGCGAGGCTCAGTTGATGACGTTAGCTTTACCAAATACTGGGATGGCGGTAATTATAGACGTTGGCGAGGCCGACGATATACATCCAAAGAACAAACAAGATGTTGGTAAGCGTCTGGCACTATGGGCTTTGGCCGGGAGCTACAGAAAGAAATTAGTGCATTCTGGGCCTATCTACAAATCAATGAAAACCAAGAGTAACCAGATTATCCTACATTTCGACTATGTTGGCGGAGGCCTTGTTGCAGGGCAAGACGAGCGTTTGAAAGGTTTCGCTATCGCAGGGGCGGATCACAAGTTCGTTTGGGCCGATGCAAAGATAGATGGTGATAGCGTTGTGGTCAGCAGCAATGAAGTTTCCGAGCCTGTTGCTGTGCGTTACGCATGGGCGGACAACCCTGTATGCAATCTCTATAACAAGGAGGGTCTGCCGGCTTCTCCGTTCCGCACTGATGATTGGCCCGGCATTACCATTGACAAGAAATAAGGCTCCACAAATTGCTTTTTCCCAGCGGCACTGAGCTTCGCCCTGGCGTGGTGGCCGCCGTCCACTCAGCCAGCGCCGCTGAAAAGAAAACTCTTATCCCTTTGAAGTGCCACCCGTCATGTCCGGTATTTATCCTGAATTTTAATAAGAAATGGAATAATATGGCAAGGCAAAGCTCGATTGGCTTGCAAGCCATAGAAAAAATCTGTTATGTATAAGAAACCAGTGGATTATCCAATTGTGCGCGAATGAGCAACTGGGAGGAAATGGCATGAGAGAGCATAAATGGTCGGGGAATAGAAAAATTTCTTTACTTTTTATGTTAGGCCTGGGAGTGTATTTAGCTTTTTATGCTGTGAAATGCGGGGAACGGGAGACATATGCAGGTGAAATCGAGCAGGTGGCCCGGTGGATCAGAGCCTCTTCGGTTCAGACTAAGGTGGGAACAACGTGGCCTGCTGTACCCGGCGACACCAAAACGATAAACAATACTCTTTACAGCGGAACCCCGGGAGTTGTCCTGTTTTTTTTGGAAGCCTTCCATGCGACCGGCGATCAGGATTTCTTGGAAGATGCACGGATCGGCGCGAATTATTTACTCTCTGCCTTGGATAAGGAGAAGGGAGCTGGTTTGTATGTCGGTGTATCGGGAATTGGATATTGTCTGGAGGAGACCTACAAGGCTACAAAGGAGTGGCAGTACCGGCAGGGCGTTGTGCGGTGTTTGGATAATCTCAAAGAATGGGCTGAGGAAAAGGAGAAGGGCATCCAGTGGGGTGAGACCACAGATATCATCAGCGGGAACGCCGGCACAGGGCTTTTCCTTCTGTATCTTGCCGAGGAATGGAAGGATGAATCTGTGTTGGCAATGGCCAAGCAGGTTGGAGATAGGCTGGTAGAGGTCGGGATTCCTGCCGAAGAAGGAACAAAATGGGCCATGAATCCCCAGAACCCGCGCTTGATGCCCAATTTTTCCCATGGGACTGCGGGCATCGCCTATTTTCTTGCATCCCTCTATCAGAAAACAAATGAACAAAAACATCTGGATGGGGCACTAGCTGGTGCCCAATATCTGAAATCTGTGGCCAAAACGGAGGACGATGTTTGTCTGATATTCCATCACGAACCCGAAGGAGAAGAGCTCTTTTATTTGGGGTGGTGTCATGGTCCAGTGGGCACAGCACGGTTGTTTTACAGACTGTATCAAATCACTGAAGAACAGGAGTGGATGCATTGGATCGAAAAAGGAGCCCATGGCATTCTTAAAAGCGGCATTCCCGATCAAGAAGTCCCTGGCTTTTGGAACAATGTCGGTGTGTGTTGCGGGTCGGCTGGAGTGGCCGAGTTTTTTTTGAGCCTCTATCAAGTTACAGAGAAGCAGGAATATTTGGAATTTGCTAGAGAACTGACAACACAAATTTTGAACAAAGCCTCACATGATGCAAGCGGGATGTGGTGGGTGCATGCTGAACACCGGTCTAGGCCCGATTTCCTTCAATCCCAGACGAATCTGATGCAGGGGGCAGCGGGCGTCGGCATATGGCTTCTCCATCTAGAAGAATTTATATCGGGCAAACAACCTCAAATCGTGTTGCCCGACAATCCATTTCTTCGAGGAGATGAAAAAAAATGATAGACACAATTATCGAATTCCTTCTTTATGCTGCCTTTAGAAAGAAAAAAAGAAGAGAGGAATGGCACGGTGTTTGTGAAGAGAAAAAAGTAAAAGGGGATTATTCCCTAGGGAAGTATAAGCTTTCAGTCGTTTTTAGGACTGACGAAGGCAAAAAAATAAAGATGGTTATGAACGAAGAGCTTTTCAACACATACGAAAGAAGAAAAAGATATCACAAGCGGAGCGGAGAAGATTTTCCAGATCCTGAATCTTGAAATTGCATGGGCTGACCCTCAAGTCTATGAAGTTGATCCTCTTATCTACCCCAGGTGCAAGGGAAAGATGTGCATCATCGTCTTTATCACCGATTATCCCGTAGTCGACCGCACCCTCAACTACCTGAAGCTGACCTTTGTCGCAGACAAACCTCCCCCGCCTCGTTTCGCTTATCAAGAAGTTTTGATGGCGGTTGAAGCCTCGGCCGAATATATTTCATGATTCTTTTCTTTCC
>JAGLWV010000180.1 GCA_023133225.1 Candidatus Aminicenantota bacterium
AAAAACTGCCGACACCTTCATTTATCTCAATTATTTTGAATAATCCAGGCTTGCTATAACAAAGGAAATATCCGATGTCAATCGAAATCAAAACAAACCATTTTATAGTTTTTTACACTAAACCTTTTTTTCTTTTTTCCCGTTATATACAGAGACAGAGAATGTCCCTTGTGTGGATGTGTGTTTCTTATAGGAGTTAGGCTATGAAGAGATTTATTGTTGTGTTCGCTTTCCTACCGGCCTTTTTTTATTCACTTTTTGCCCAGGAAGTAGGAACCTCAGTAGACTCACCGCCTGCAGGACATGTGGCTCTGCAGTTCTCTTATGAACATCTCTCCCGCGATTTTACGCTAGATAGTTTAAAAGAGGAGATAACGCAGGAAATTCTTAAAGCGACTTTGAGATACAGGCCTTCCGTGAATTTAAACCTTTACGGATTTGTGGGATCATCTGATTTTCCCAACAGCATTATCACCACAGAAAGAAATCTTTACTTCGGCGGCGGGATAAAATACGTGATGCTGGGCGAAGTTGAAATCCTGGACGAAAAAGAAGGTACATCTATAAACATAAAAGGAGGCATGGGACTTGATTTCCAGGTCTCCCGCCTGCTATCAACAGGAAATCAAGTGTTTGACAATTTTGGTCTAACCGAATTCCAGGGAGCCATCGATTTTGGAATCAGAGTCTTCCAATTTGCAGGCTATTTTGGATTCAAATTAAGCACAATCTCTGGAAACTTCACTCTTCCTGACAAAAGCCTCATAGACACAAAAGGAAAAGGCCTGTTCAGTATGTTCCTTGGATTCAATTATTCTTTCGGACGTCATCTGGCTTTTATCTCTGAATTTTCTTTTTTCACCGAGAGCTCCTGGGCCCTTGGTCTTCGGTGGAATCTGTAGATTTATTTTTTCTTCTTCTTTTCAAATTTTGAGGGAATAATGAATTCTGGAGAGAAATTTTAACCTGGATTATTCACGAGTCGAGGTTGCTACAAGTGCGAGGCGTCGGCCCATGAAGCTGTGGTTGCCCACCGCGAATGGGCCGCAATGAAGAAAATAAAAGGGGACAGTCCCCTTTTTTATACTTTGATTATTCTGGCGCTGAAAAAAGTGAAAGATGGAAAAAAGGGGACTGTCCCCTTTTATTTTCTTCCGAAGGGTAAAAAATGCCGACATTTGATAGAAATATTACAACAAACAAAGTGATAGTCTT
>JAGLWV010000181.1 GCA_023133225.1 Candidatus Aminicenantota bacterium
TTATAATGGAATAATCACAACATACATTAACAGGTACAGGAGAGAGAAAAGGAATGAAATCCGAAAACAAAAAGAAGAGCACCGAACCTATGACTGCAAAAGTGACAAGATTAGCCGACCTTGTCGGATATCAGAAAGGCTCTGTGGTCAGCCGGGAAATAATTTCTAAAAAAAAAGGCACAGTGACTTTATTTGCCTTTGACGAAGGCCAGGGATTGAGTGAACACACAGCCCCTTTTGATGCCTTTGTTTATTGCCTGGACGGAGAAGTGGAAATCTCCATCTCCGAAAATCTTTTCCGGCTAAATGAAGGGGAATCCATTATCATGCCTGCTCATCAGCCTCATGCCCTGAAGGCGCTCAAACAATTTAAAATGCTTTTGATCTTGATCAGAACATGATAAAATGCCCTTTCCAAACGGCCTGATGGGCCGGATACTTTATTTTCCTCCGCAATCCTTAATTCGAACTTTGAGGCAAAATAGAAAACCATGAATCCTTTGATCCTCCTTACCAACGATGACGGTTTTTTCTCAGAAGGGATAGAGGCCCTGGAGTGTCATCTGAAAGACCTGGGCCAAATCTTTATTGTTGCTCCGGACAGAGAGAGAAGCGCCGCTTCCCTCTCCCTTACACTTCACCACCCTTTGCGTGTCAAGGCTATGAGAGAAAATGTTTATGCTGTGGATGGAACCCCGGCAGATTGTGTCTATCTGGCCATTCAAAAATTCCTTCCAAGAAAACCGGATCTACTCATCTCGGGAATCAACTCCGGTCCAAACCTCGGTCAGCAAGATATCTCTTACTCAGGAACTGTTGCGGGCGCCATCCAGGGTACCTTCCTCCAGATTCCTTCCATAGCCATCTCTCTCTCACACAATGAACATGGAAAATTTCTTTTCGATTTTTCTGCCAGAGTTGCCCGTCTGGTCGCAAAAAATCTTCTCCATAACAAAGCTCCAGCAGGCATAACGCTCAACATCAACATCCCTCCTCCCCCAGTAAAAGGTTTAAAAATCGTAAAGCTGGGTCAA
Source organism: Candidatus Aminicenantota bacterium (assembly GCA_023133225.1). GTDB lineage: Bacteria > Acidobacteriota > Aminicenantia > Aminicenantales > Aminicenantaceae > JAGLWV01. The sequence continues at coordinate 1,035 of JAGLWV010000181.1, forward strand.
AAAAGATATAATCCTAAAATCATCGTAAAAAAGGACCCCAGACAAAGAACCTATTACTGGATAGGGACGGGTCATCCAAAACCGGTAGGCGATAAAGACAGCGACGTCATGGTTGCCAAAAAGGGGTATATCACAGTGACTCCTCTTCAAACCGATTTGAGCGACTTCCATACAATTAATAATCCAACACTACAAAAAATATTTTCTGCAGTTAACAATGAAATTATTCAGAAAACTTTATGACTGGGTCCTTCACTGGGCTGACACTCCCTACGGCCCCCTGGTTCTCTTTCTTCTCGCTCTGGCTGAGAGTTCTTTCTTCCCGATCCCGCCAGATCCCCTCCTGATAGCTCTCTGTCTGGGAGCGATCACAAAATCCTGGCGCTTCGCTTTCTACACTTCCATAGCCTCCGTTATCGGCGGTATGATCGGCTATCTTATCGGCTACGAGATATGGCCTCATGTTGATTCTTTCTTCTTCAAATATATCCCTTTTTTCACGGAAAAAACCTTTATTAATGTCTTGGAGCATTATCAAAAAAGCGGCTTCTGGTATGTTTTCCTGGCCGGGTTTACACCCATCCCATATAAAGTCTTCACCATCGCTTCGGGAGTCTTCAAGCTTAATTTTTTACTCTTTCTCATTGCTTCCACGATCAGCCGATCCCTCCGTTTTTTTGCCGTGGCTGCTTTGTTTCGAAAATTCGGCCCTGAGATAAAGACCCTTATCGATAAATACTTCAACCTCCTCGCCATCCTCTTCTTTATCCTTCTTCTCGGCGGATTCCTCATCATTAAGATAATAATGTAGTAAACGAGAACAGAATGGGATATTCTATCAACCAGAATGAACAGAAAAATGCGTAGGCTTTTAAGAACCAAAGCGCAAGGGACTCCCTCATGAAGATTCTTTTTACCTGTAAAGAGTTTCCTCATTCCAAAATCATCGGAGGACCTATTATCATCTACAACCGGCTCAAATATCTTTCTAAAAATCATCTTGTTTCCTTGGCTTCTTTTTATAGAGAAGAGGACGAGGAATTCATCCCCTCGGTGGAGCCTTTCTGCCATGACCTGAAACTGGTACCCTTACCTCCCAAGCGCTCACCTTTAAAAGTGACGCAGGACTTTTTTGCCTCTCCCATCCCCCACTATTTTCTCAGAATGCATGGTTCAAAAAAGATGGCAGAAACCATCGCCAGCATGGTACAAAAAGATCGCTATGATTTTGTCATTGCCGAGTACTCTGTAATGGGCCAGTTTATCCATAACAATCCTCTGCTCCCCCCTGTCCGGCGTATCATATCTGTCCACGAAAGTTATTATCTGGCACGCCTCAAGGCGTATCACCACTACATGCTAGGACCCAACAAACTCAAGGAAGCCATCAATCTTAAAGGGCTGAAAAAATACGAATTCGACATGTACAGTCACGCTGATAAGGTGCTCACTCTTACTCCCCAGGGAAAAGAGGAACTTTTAGAAATTTGCCCTGAGCTGGATATCTCCGTTGTTCCACATGGCGTTGATGTGGACTATTTCTCTTTCTCTGAATTTGAAGAAGAGGAACGATGTATTGTCTTTGTCGGAAATTATCTTCATTATCCAAACGTGGATGCTGTTCTCTATTTCCACCAGGAAATCTGGCCACAGATAAAATCCCGTCTGCCTGAAATCAAATTCTATATCGTTGGTCAGGGACCTCCTCAGGAAATCCAGAACCTTGATCAAGAGAAGAACATCATCGTTACAGGGAAAGTGGACGATGTTCGTCCCTACCTGAAAAAAGCCCGGGTCTTTATCTGTCCGGTCAGGCTTGGGGGAGGATTCAGAGGAAAAATACTCGAGGCGATGGCTATCGGACGCCCAATAGTCACAACATCTTTAGGTGCTGAAGGCATCCCTGCTTCCCACAGAGAGAATATCATCCTGGCCGATCACCCTGAAGAATTCGCCAAGGATACGCTCGATTTAATGAACGATGATAAGCTGTTCGAGAAGATCAGAGTGCAGGGTCGAAAGCTCGTGGAAGAAAAATATGGCTGGGAAAAAGGGGTGGAGGTTATGGAAGGGATACTTGAAAAAATGATAAAAAATCCTTCATTAAAAAACTAGCCTGGGAGTGTTAGGAATGAAAGTTACAATGGTTATTCCCAGTTATTGGGGACGGAAAAAATCGGAGGGCTGGAAAGAGACAGACGCTGTCTATGACCATCCTACTCCACTAGATGAGCAGGGAACCCTGGGTCGGGCACTGGAGAGTATTTCCATTCTCGAGAAAACAGACTTCAATCTTGTCATCCTGGGTGTTTCCACTGCCCGGGACATCCAGCAAGAAGTCGAATCGAAAATCTCATCGATTGTTAAAGAGTCGATGACAGGGGTAAAAACACATCTTTTCTCTTATTCACACCTGGCAAAGATTCACCGGCATTTAACCGCTTTTAACCTTAAAAAGTATATCCCTCTTTTACAGCTCAACGGGTATTCCAACATCCGAAATCTTTGCATCTTCCTTCCTCACCTTTTAGGCTCTGAAGTTGCAGTTCTTATCGATGACGACGAAATCTTCGAGGATCCCCGATTCATGGAAAAGGCTCTGGAGTTTATTGGCAGGGAACATCAAAAAGAGAAAGTCTTAGCGGTTGCTGGCTACTACATCAATCCGGACAATGATTTCCTCCTCAATAAAGAAATCCCCCCCTGGATGACCTCCTGGAATAAGTTCGACTGCATGAACAGAGCCTTCAAAGAAATCATCGGTAAAGGCCCCAGACTCAAAGAGACTCCCTTCGTTTTCGGGGGAAACATGGTTGTCCACCGTGACCTTTTCACGGTTGTTCCCTTCGATCCAATGGTTACAAGGGGAGAAGATATCGACTTCCTCATCAATGCCAGAATGTTCGGTTTTACGTTCTACCTGGACAATCAGCTTTCAATAAAGCACGATGCTCCTCCAAAAACGCACCCCGAATGGCGGAAGTTGAGAGAGGATATCTCCCGCTTTGTCTTTGAAAAGAATAAACTGGAGTCACAAGAACCGACTCCTGGTATGACACGATTAAAAGCAGAAGACCTTGATCCCTACCCCGGAGAATTCCTGAAAGAGGATTTACAAGACCGAATTTTCCGCTCCAACCTCATGCTGGCCATAGATTATCTATCACAGGGAGATAATAAGGGGGCCCTGGAATGTTTGAACAATATCTCAGCCGCTGAAGCCAGCTCTAATCCCGGGACCAATCCCTTTAAAAATCTTCTTCATCTACAGAAAACCTGGAAAGATTTAATGGAATATTTTTCTTCGGAAAAAGTACGCCTGGAGTTAAGCAGCCAGCTTGACTTTGGGTGTGAATAGAATCGTAAGTTCTCAATAATTGGGGGAAGTAGCTATGAATTCCCGCTACCCCGCCTCCGCGGGCACAGGCTCCGCGGGAATGACGGTAGCGATGGATTCCCGCTACTCACACTTATTTAGAAGTTACCCAAATACCCTCTATCTGGTTCTAGGGGAATATGTTCTCGGTTGGGGAAGTTGATCCTCCGCCAGACCTAAAGCCAGTCCGAACTCCCGCAGTTTCGCCTGGATTTTTCGAACATTTTCAGGGCCCATGCGCAGGAGAGATTTCTGAGATTCACTCAATTTTTCCAACCTGGAATCTGCTATTGTGTACGAGATCACCCTGCTCTCTAGTGGGATATCCTTCTCGACCACGGGAACTTTTAACAATTCATGAATGGCCAGAATCAGAGTATTCTGGAAGTTCTCTTCAGGATAGCCCAGTTCACGGAAAGCCTCTTGGATGGCTGGCTTCATCTGTCTGTAGAGCTTTACACAGTCTGCTACATCGAGAGAGTTAAAAACATTTGCAACCAAGTTATACCGGGCATAACTCGCAGGAGAAACATAATAGCGCCCTCCCCTTATGAAGGTTCTGAACCTGCCCTTTGGTTTAAAAAAATCAATTTGAGAGCGGGGTATTGAACCTTGAGCTATATTGTCCACAGCTGCGGTGAATTTAGAAATCAAATTTTTGCTCCCAAGCCAAGCAGAAAACTCAGGGTGGGATGAGATTTCTTGAGCCAGGTCGCGAACAACCCCGTCGCTTTCAGCGAGTTCAACCTGAATCGGTTCAGGAATCCTTTCAACTGGGGTTTCCTCTTCGGGAACCTGAGCGGTAAGTTCCACAGAGGTTTCTTGAATAGGCATTTCTTCTGGCTTCCCTTTAATGAAAGCAAAATAAATAACCACAACCAGAACCACAATGGCAATAATAACAACCCCGGTTATACTCGATTTTTTACTTAATTCCATGTTCCTCCTCCCTTTTTTTCCCTTTTCTGAAAAAATTCCTTATCAGCCCATCGAAGGAATGGACTCGAAAAAATTATTATATTTAATAGGCGTATATTATCAGGAAAAATGAAGACAGGCAACTTTTTTAACTTTTTCCTTGAATGAAAAACCGAAATTTGTCATATTGATTCTCTCAAAACATATGCTCATCAGTAACTCTTTACTGCTTCCGTTAACAATTTTTTATACAGGAGAATACTATGGGTGGATTATTCGGAGTCGTTTCAAAACAAGATTGTACGAAGGATCTCTTCTATGGGACAGATTATCATTCGCATCTGGGAACACAAAGAGGGGGTCTTGCGGTAAAAAAAACAGATGGATTCATCAGGTTTATCCATAAAATTGAGAATGCTCAGTTCAGGTCTAAATTTGAACTGGATATCTTAAAGATGCAGGGCAAGAGTGGCATAGGTGTTATCAGCGACTATGAGGACCAGCCACTTCTCATTCGTTCTCACCTGGGAAAATACGCAATTGTGACAGTAGGAGTCATTAAAAACGCAGATGAACTTGTAAAAAATGTTCTCGGAGGGAAATCGATACATTTTTCAGAGATGAGAACTGGAGAAATCAATCCGACCGAGCTCGTTGCCACCCTGATCAACCAGGAGCAGACTTTTGAAGATGGGATACAGAACGTCATGGAAACAGTAGAAGGCTCCTGCTCCCTTCTTCTGTTAACAGATAAGGGAGTGTATGCTGCCAGAGATAGACTGGGAAGAACTCCGGTTGTCATCGGAGAAAAAGAAGGAAGTTTTGCTGTGACACTGGAGACATGTGCATTCCCTAACCTTGATTATGAGATAAAAAAATACCTGGGACCTGGAGAAGTCGTCTTGATCACAGAAGAAGGAGTAGAGCAGAAAAAACCTC
>JAGLWV010000182.1 GCA_023133225.1 Candidatus Aminicenantota bacterium
ATTACTAAAAAATTCTTAAGGAGAAGATGTTGACGCTGAGTAAAGAAGAAAAATCGAACATTATCAAAGATTATAAAATCAACCCTTCTGACTCGGGTTCACCGGAAGTTCAAATTGCCATTATGACGAATAGGCTCAACTATTTAGCCGAGCATTTTTCAACGCATAAAAAGGACCATCACTCCCGGACTGGCCTTTTGAGGATGGTTGGAAGAAGAAAAAGGCTTCTGGAATACTTGAAAAAGCAAGATGTTAAGCGCTATGAGAAGCTGATCAAAAGGCTTAAGCTCAGAAAATAAGCGAAAAGGCCAGAGGAATCAGAATGTCAAACAATAAAATCGATCTTGAAATAAACAACAAAACTCTTTCTATCGAAATAGACAAAATCGGCAAACAAGCTGACGGATCAGCTTTTCTCCGTTACGGAGATACAATTATGTTTGTCTCCGCCACTTCCAAAAGAGAAATGATGGAGGAAAAACCTTTTCTTCCCTTGATAGTCGACTACAGGGAAAACACTTACGCCGCTGGAAAAATACCAGGCGGCTTTTTTAAACGAGAGGGAAGGCCTTCAGAAAGAGAAATTCTTATCTGCCGCTTGATAGACAGACCTATACGATCTCTTTTTCCCGAGGGATATAATAATGACACTCAAATTATCGCTCTTCTTCTTTCCGCAGATCTAGAGAATGATCCTGACACTCTGGGACTCATCGGGGCATCAGCCGCCCTTTACTGTTCTGACATTCCATTCACTACTCCTCTCGGAGCAGTAAAAATCGGCTACATCAAAAACGAATTTGTTATAAATCCTACAGTCAAACAGCTCGAAGAGAGTTCCCTGAACATGGTGGTTACCGGCACAGAAGAAGGTTTTGTGATGATAGAGGCCGGTGCTCTAGAAATTGAAGAGGAAAAAATCATCGAAGCCGTTACTCTAGCCCAAAAGCCTATAAACCAGATTATTGAAGCTCAAAAAGAACTCTACGACAAATTATCTATAAAAAAAAGGGAATTCCGAATTAAAGAAATTGATCAGGTTCATTTCGAGAGGATCGAAAAGGAAATTACTTCTTCTCTGACCCAAGCTATCCTAACAAAAAGCAAAAAAGCGAGAGATGAAGAGACAAAAAAAATTATGGATAAACTGCTTGAATCTATTCCAGAAGAAGACGAAGGCCAAATCCACGAAGCCAAGGAAATATTCTACAAAATTCAGAAAAAAATATTCAGAGATTTAGTTATAAACCAGGGAAAAAGAATAGACGGAAGAGATTTCAATGAAATAAGAGCGATCTCTGCTGAAGTAGGAATCCTCCCCCGCACCCATGGGTCAGCCCTCTTTTCAAGAGGTGAAACGCAATGTCTGGCCACCGTAACCCTGGGCACATTTGAAGACGTCCAGAGATTAAACGGACTTGGGGAAGCGGGTGAAAAGAGGTTCATGCTTCACTATAACTTCCCGCCTTTCAGTGTGGGAGAAGTCAGGTTTTTAAGAGGCCCCGGAAGACGCGAAATTGGCCACGGGGCTCTGGCTGAAAAAGCTATACTCCATTCTATTCCTGAGGAGGAAGTTTTTCCGTACACCATCCGAATTGTCTCTGATATCCTGGAGTCAAACGGTTCTTCATCGATGGCCACAGTCTGCGGGGGCGTCCTCTCTTTAATGGATGCAGGTGTTCCTCTTTCCATGATCGTGGCTGGAATCTCCATCGGACTGGTTAAAGAAGACAGCCGGCATTCCATATTGACTGATATTGCCGGCCTTGAAGACCACTTCGGAGATATGGACCTCAAAGTTGCAGGAACAGAAAAAGGCATTACAGCCATTCAAATGGATTTAAAGATTCCTTCTATTCCAGTTGAGATCTTAAAAGAAGGACTCACGAAAGCCAGGGAAGCCCGTATACAAGTTCTAGCCAGGATGAAAGAGGCACTTGATAAGCCCAGACCAGATATTTCCCGTTATGCTCCCCGGATCATACATCTGATGATAAATCCTGAAAAAGTTGCTGATGTTATTGGGCCAGCAGGAAAAATCATCAAGAAAATCATCTCAGAAACCAAAGCCAAGATTGATATAGAAGATGGTGGGAAGATCACCATCGCCTCTACTGACGTCAACGCCGCAGAAAAGGCAAAACAGATGATAAAGGAAATCACAGTGGAGGCCGAAGAAGGTAAAATTTATACAGGGAAGGTCGTTCGCCTCGAAGAGTACGGAGCATTTATTGAAATCCTTCCTAACATCGTGGGTCTCCTTCACATCTCTGAGATCGCTCATTATCGAATCCGGCATATTAGAGATGTCCTCAAAATGGGACAAACTGTTCGCGTTAAAGTCCTTGCCATTGATGAAGGCAACAAGCTTAAATTGAGCAAGAAGGTTCTGGAAGATGAGTCCTCTCGTTCTTCTGATTCTTCCAGCTCTAAAGAAAATGAATCTTCCTCAGATCAAAGCCGGTATAATAAAAACAGATATTAAATCACAAAAACAAGCATCAGGGAAAATGAGCAAATTCTTTACCCAGAAAAAAGGATTCACTCTAACCGAAATGCTGGTTACCCTCACAATTCTTGCTATCTTAGCTGCAGCCGTCATTCCCCTGGCCAGAACGGCCGTGAAAAGAGAAAAAGAAATAGAATTGAGAAGAAATCTGAGGTTGATAAGAGAAGCCCTCGATGCTTACAAAAAACTTGCTGATGAGAAAAAAATCGAATTCGAGGAAGACACCGAAGGTTATCCCCCAGATCTGGAAACTCTTATTAAAGGAGTAGAGCTTAAAGGAGAAGGAGAAGAGTCAGAGACAAAGATTATTAAATTTTTGAGAAGAATTCCTAAAGATCCAATGACAAATTCCTACGAGTGGGGATTAAGATCTTACCAGGATGATCCAGATTCTGAGACTTGGGGGGACGAGAATGTATATGATGTTTACACAAAAAGTCAAGCCACTGCCCTGGATGGAACAAAATACAAAGACTGGTAATAAAATGACTCACATGACTTTATCCCGTACGAAGAAAGGTTTCACCCTTATCGAAATGATAATTGTCTTTGTTCTGATAGGAATTTTGGTTGGTCTTGGAATTCCCCATTTTAAATATTCCACCTGGAGGGCAAAAGAGGCCGTTTTAAAAGAAGATCTCTTTAGTTTGAGAATGTTGATAAATCAGTATTACACAGACAAGGGAAAATATCCTGCCACTCTTCATACGCTTGTTGACGAAGAATACCTGAGAACCATTCCCATAGATCCCATGACTGACTCATCAGAAACCTGGATAGAGGTCCAGCAAACTCCAACCGATGAAGATTTAATACAAGGATTTGAGATCGGAATAGTGGACGTATTATCTGGCTCGAATAAAAAAGCCCTGGATGGAACGCTCTACAACACATGGTGATACATTCACTCATCTGACATTATAAAGCTGCTCCATGAAAAAAAGAAAAGGCTACATGCTCATCATTCTTATGATGGCCGTTTTTGTCTTGAGTATCGGTCTCCTTGTTGCCGTCCCTGTCTGGGAAACTCAGATTCAACGCGAAAAAGAAGAGGAGTTGATTTTCAGGGGGAAACAGTTTGTGGAGGCCGTTCGTCTATACCAACTGAAAAATCCGGGAACCTTTCCTAAATCTTTTGATGAATTGATTGAAGAGCGATGTCTTCGCAAGCTCTTTAAAGATCCCATGAGCGAACAGGGAGAATGGAATGTTATCCTTCCTTCTTTGGGAGTTGCGAGGGCAAAAAAGGGCTCTCCTCAAAAAGTTCTGGTCGTACCTTATGGTGCTTTTCCTTCCATCGAGAATCCTCAGATTATCGGTGTTGTCAGCTCATCGACCAAAAAATCCATAAAAATCTATCATGGCCAGGAAAACTACGACACATGGCTCTTCTATTACGGTCAAGATCCTGAAAAAATGCCAGAGATCGTCTATTATGGGGAAGAAGAAAAGGATTGATGGATTCCATTCTCATCATTGCCGGAGAAAATTCAGGCGAAAAATACGGCGCTGATCTTATCCGCGAGTTTAAAAAACTCCATCCTTCTTTCACCTTTGATGGCATCGGGGGAAAAGATATGGCTGAAGAAGGTGTTCGCATCCTCTTTCCGGTCGAAGATCTGGCTGTTGTAGGATTTTTTGAGGTCCTCTCCCATATTCCCCGAATTAAAAAAATCTTCAATAGAATCGTAGAAGAAATAAAGCACCAAAAGCCCGCAGCAGCGGTCCTTATCGACTCCCCTGATTTTAATCTTCGCCTGGCTAAAAAACTTAAAAAATCGTCAATTCCTATCCTCTATTACATAAGCCCCACAGTATGGGTGTGGAGAAAGGGGAGGCTCAAAACCATAAAAAAATTGGTCAGTAAAATGATGCTGATTTTCCCCTTTGAAGAAAAAATCTATAAGGAATACGGGATTCCCGCTGCTTATATCGGTCATCCCCTCAAAGAAAAAGTCAAAATCTCTTTCACCAGAGAGGAATTTTTCAAGAAGTACGAATTAGACCCGCAAAAAAAGCTCATCACACTTCTGCCCGGAAGTAGAAAGAGCGAATTAAAATACCACATGCCAGCACTGCTCGAATCTCTCCATCTCATTCAAAGCGAATGGGATGTGCAGTTTATCCTGCTTCTTGCAGAAACTCTTGAGAGTAATTTTCTCTTGAATTTCATTCCCCCTCTGTTTAAGGATCTAAAAGTTTTCACCAGGGATCACTATGAAGCGATAGCCTCCAGTGACCTCGTCCTCTCTTCCTGCGGAACAGCCAATCTGGAAGCCGCCCTTTTGGAGACTCCGTTCATCGCTTTTTACCACATCTCTCCCCTCACCTATTTCTTCGGACACAGGCTGGCAAAGATAAAAAACTTCAGCATTGTCAACATCCTTGCCGGAAAGCGAGTTGTCCCTGAGTTGATCCAGAAAGACTATACTGCCGAGCGTATTTTCGAGGAAACAACAAAAATCCTGGATTCAGAAAAGTTGAGAGCAGAGATGAAGTCCCAATTCAGAGAAATCAAGAAAATTCTCGGGGATAAAATTGCCCCTCAAAACGCCGCACGGGAACTGGAAAAACTGATCAGGGAAAACAGCTGAGAGAGCTAATCCATAATCGCCCAAAACCAGGTCATGATTCGTTACTACGG
>JAGLWV010000183.1 GCA_023133225.1 Candidatus Aminicenantota bacterium
CAGCTCCCGGTTTTCCACTCCTTGGAGTCCATAATGGTCCAACAGGCATAATCTCGAAAATCCAGGCTTCGTTCGGATCAGCAACTGCCAGCATTTCTCCGGAGTCGTTGAATCCATATCCATATTTTTCAGCCAGTGTTCCCATGATTTTGATGGCTTCTCGTGCTGTCCTGCTTCTTTCCATGGCAATCAGTGTCAGCATTGTTATGTCAAACACGGCAGAAGGAGTTGGATTTCTCATCTTGCGCTGACAGCCGATCGTTGACTCTCCCAGGGCTACTTGGTTTTCATTCATGTACCCAAACATACTGTGGTGATAGGCATAGGTATGCGGCACCTGAGGGATGTCTGTACCGGTATAGTTATCCTTATATCTTTCCCATTTTAAGCCCTGTGCAGGCGGCCATGTTTTGTACTGGTTTATGTGGTAAATCTTGCGTTTCGAACTGGGCTTATGGTCTGCTGCAGGCATGTGCCACCACGTCCAATCACATACGCCACAATCACAGGTGTGAGTGGTCATTGTCGAACCATCGGTAGAAGCATTTTTTCCGACCAGTATCGAGGTGCAGCCCTCCGGAAAATATTCTGGCTCTGATTGTTCAGCTTCCGGCGTATTAAACACAATAGCGCTCGCCAGTAATCCCGCCGCGATCAGCATGCAAATGATTGGAAATAGATTCTTTAATTTCATTTTAACCTCCTTATTAGTGAAGAATTAAAAATACTGATATAATAGAAACTTTCCAGTTATTATACTTATACATCACTTCCTTTTTGGCCGTGGCTGCCATTTATGATACTTAATAACCTCTTTAAGCCACCATTCCGGATAAGGAAGATTTTTGCGCCCTCTCCTTTCTGTGTCATAAATGCTCAGGTGGTTGTACTTAACGAGCAGTTCATCTCCAAGTTCCCACCAGGCGTCGATAACCTTGTTGGCATTGTTGATGCAGTAATCGGTTAAAAAGGTCGCTGCCAGAGAAGAATTCTGGCGGTGGAGTTCTCTTGCCGTTATATCGATGGCAGGAACTCTACGGATTGCGGACCTTTCCCACTTCTCCTGGGCTTTTTTGATATCCTGGATGGCATGGGAATAAACAACTTGAGCGTGGAAATCGACATAATCAAATGCCCATCGTGCAGATTCTCTGTTAAACACCCAGTGGTCTCCAATACTGAAGGATTTCGGAATTTCCGTAATCCCGGCATAAAGAGGTATGTAGCAGGACGTGTCCTGAGCGCCGAACGCCAGCCAGACGATACCTCCGATCGTACCGGGAAGCCAATCCCTGCACTGGGTCACGGTCGTGTATTCTGCCCGGTTGACACTTATTGTTCTCGGGGTACTGTAGGTATTACCTTCCACCCTAACCGGTCTGGGATGGTAGTTGGGATTACTGAATGGACCCCCTTTAAGACCTACTGTGGTGTCAAAGGATGTCCCCTGGTATTTGTCGCGTGTTATATCGATAACATCCTCCAGCGAAAGTAGCATGTCCGGTTTGACCGAGAAGGGAAGATCCATATTAGGCGTTTCAGGACTGAAGCCCCGGGAAGGAGCAGCAAGGTCAAAAAACCGCCACAGACGGGCCCGTGTTCCCCCACTGCTGGCCGCGCTTGTTTCGGCAGGGGAGTAGGCCTTTTTCCAGCTAAAGCGCTTACCGCTCTTTTGATCATAAAAACCTTGCTCTATGGCAAAAGAAACAATGTTCGGAGAGGCCATAAAATAGTCCGAATTATTGAGATCGATTTCCCCGATTCTCGATTCATTCGGACAGACGCTGACATGGTCATCGGGTACTCTCTGGGCACACCATACAGCACCCGGCTTTCCACTCTTAGGAGTCCACAGAGGCCCAACAGGCATGATCTCGAAGATCCAGACTTCATCCGGGTCAGCCACAGCGAGCATCTCTCCCGAGTCATGGAAGCCGTAACCAAACTTTTCAGCCAGAGACCCAATGAGCTTTATCGCCTCTCGTGCAGTCTTGCACCTCTCCATGGCAATCAATGTCAATGTGGTTATATCAACTGTGGCAGATGGAGTCGGATTTCTCATCTTGCGGCGGCAGCCAATAGTCGACTCTGCCATAGCCAGTTGATGTTCATTCATATACCCGAATACGCCATGGTGGTAGGCATACGTATGCGGAATCTGAGGAATTTCAACGCCAGTGAAGTTTTCATTGATTTTGTCCCATTTAAGCCCCACATCCGGCGGCCAGGTCCTGATCTGTGAGATATGGTAGATTTTGCGTGTAGAGCCTGGCTCATGCTCTTCTGCAGGTATATGCCGCCATGTCCAATCACATATGCTGCAGTCAGCGGTATGGGTGGTCATTACCGATTCATCTACCGAAGCCTTTTTTCCAACCAAAACAACGGTACAACCTCTCTCAGGATTTTCCCATAATACCGGATCTTCCTGTTTAGCCTGGGGAATAACAAACACAAAAATGCTTGTGAGAACGAGTGCCACAAACAGAAAACAAGCCATTAAAAATAATTTTTTTGAGCTCACCTTTAAACTCCCTTTAAACATATTCTCCTTTAATGTATAGATAAAATAGTTTTTTTTCAATCACCACACAGCTTTGTTTGTTTAATTTGACTCTTTTAATAAGCATGGATTATTCACGAGTCGAGATTG
>JAGLWV010000184.1 GCA_023133225.1 Candidatus Aminicenantota bacterium
GTTCAATGAAAGTAGCTTAAAGCTCATTTCATCATAGAAAACAAAGTAGGCTTACGACAATTCTCATAATTTCTCCACAGATTATTAATTTAATGTTGAATATGCACATAATATGTGTATAATATGTGTATGTAAGTATTTTTAAGGAGGTAAATATGCAGGTGAGGCACAACATAACACTGGATGAAGAAGTCTCAAAGGAGCTTGACACTATGGTCAAAGAGCTGGGTGAAAAAAAGAGCAAAATAATAGAAAAAGCACTTGCTGTTTATTTTGATCTTCTTGATCTCAAACTAGCAAAAAAAAGAATGAAGGAGCTGGAAGAAGGCCGCGATAAGCTAATCGATGCAGATGATGCTTGGAAAGATCTGGGCATCTAGAGATGTATGAAACCAAGTTTCTTGGTAAAGCCCTCGCCGACTTAAAAAATATAAATAAAGCCCACAAAAAGATTATAAAAGAAAAATTGTTTATTCTTGCTAAGAATCCTGAGGTGCTGAAGAATAATATAAAAAGACTAGGTGGGATAAAAGAGGATTATTACAGATTGAGAGTAGGAAATTACAGGATTATATTCAAAAAGGAAGAAAAGGAGCTAATTATAATTATCATAAGAATAGGACATAGAAAGGAAATTTATTTGTCACTAAAATAAATTTTTTATAACATTATTTCTTTTGAAGATACGATTATCTCACATACTCATTATTTCTAATTAAAATAAATGTCTTTCTTATCAGCTTTATGGGGGTCATGGAAGTAATGTCCTACTCCGTTCTTCACCACATCAGCGTAACGCGGCACATTACGGATTTTGATGGCTCTGTCAGGGAATTTTCTTGAAAATTGCCGTATAAGCTCCAGTATGACCGAGCAGTGCTGGCCGACACGTTTGTTCATAGGCCATCCCGTATCATCGTAAGGAACAAAGAGTTTTCCTTTTTTTGAAAGGTTAAGCAAAAATGGGTCTTTACCGTTCAGGAGTAAATCCACTGTTTTGGGACCTGTTGGCTGGTCCAGAAAGGGGAGGGGCGCTTCCAGAAGAAAGGGCATTGTATCAGAGTAATCTCCAATTTCACGGTGCGATAGCCCTCGAAATCCTGAGGGGGAAGGCTCGACATGGTTATCAAAACCCTCTCTGGCTTTTACGTTCAGAGAGGTCAGCGTTGCGATTCTTATCGATTTATCTGGAGCAACAATACAATTTGTGACCGGGAACATCGTCTCGGCTCCATGGATATCAACGGCGATATCCACATTCTCCTCTCTCATGATCTGCATGGCGCCGTACGTGACCCGCTCCATGAGCTGACCGTTGGGTCTGCCGGGCCACGTTCTGTTCGTATTTCTGGCATCGATGAAGGACAGGAGCTGTCTTTCAGGATAATGGACATAAGCATCAGGGTCCGGCCACTGGTCTAATGGGGAGGCGTCACGGTTTCCCATTCTGAATTTTTTACTTCCCCAATCTGTAGAGATTTCGAAATAGAGAGGATATCCGTCACCGGGTCTTGTATTTCTGCTTGCGCTGTTATTAAACTGGGGGATGATAATAAGGGTTCCTTTATCGATAATGGCATTTTCCAGAAATATGAGGGCACTCAGGATTGCAGCCGGCTCGTTGGCATGCGTATTGGCTATGATGAGAATTTTTCCCCCTTCTTCTTTGCCCTGCAGGAAAAATACATTTGTATCCGCCATGGTCCCTTTCAGCCCTTCGGAATAATCGCTCAATTTTGCAGCTTTTGTCACCCCTGGTCCTGGCACTATAGGCATTTTGTAATGCCGGTGGTTGTAAAGTTGTAAACCCGCGGCTGTCATAAGGGCAATGGCCACAACGAGAAATAGTATTTTTACTATCAACGTCCTGAACATACTTGATCTTGACATCATTTTACTCGTAAAATCCTCAGAATAAGGGGAATCGCGACAAGCAAATAGAGAAGCATGTCGTTTAAACTCTTTTTTTCTTTGATGAAATTCCAAATAAGCATCGCTGCCAGATAGGCGCTTATTATATAATAGATTATCATTATTAGAGGCATTTCAATCTCCTGTTACATGCTCCAGCGCACCAGAAACTCCAGGCGTGCACTGAAGATAATCAAAAGAATTCCCACTATGGTGATTAAAATCCATGGAACCCATGTGCTCCTCAGGAATGTCCAGTAAGATTCCTTGTATTCTGAGACCATAACGCTGAGCCTCCCTATGAGAGCGGTGGGGGGAAGGCCGTCCCCCAGGGGCCAGAGAATGCTCAAACCGGCAATAACAACAGTGGCATGCAGGCCTATGGAGTCCAGGAACCAGACAAGAGGAATACCTAAAATCGCCGCAGCGCCGTAAGTTAAAACACCTTCTGATACTGGAATGATTATGATCAGTAGAATATACAGTAAAACAAGAGGTATGCTGATAACGGCAAAAGAAATGAGCCCCCGTACACCGGTTACGGTCATTACTTGCTGCAGCATCCCGACAACAACCATTGTGCCAAGGAGCGGGAGAAGGCGTTTCATCGTCTCCCTTGACAAGACAAGTATATTGATCTTTTTTGGGCTTACGAAAAGAGCAACCAG
>JAGLWV010000185.1 GCA_023133225.1 Candidatus Aminicenantota bacterium
GATATATGTTAAGTGATCATTAATGTTAAGAGAACATCACAAATTATTGTAAGGATTGCATAACAAGGACATTTTACTTCACATTTATAATTAGGATAATTGAGCCTTCTGGATTTTAATTTGTTTAGAAAGGAGGCTCATATGATAGAAAAATTACGCCCCAAAGCTTATCAGAAGTACTTTTCCCTTCCTCTCCTTGGTTCAGTTCTTGATGATTTTAGTGTATGGTCACATCAACGTGGCTACTCTATCGCGACGGTAGGATGCCAGCTTAAACATGCTTTAAGGATTGAAGACTTTTTTCGTGAGCACAATGTTAAATCTTTGGCTAGTCTAACTCATAGTGCATTTAACACTGCCTGGAACTACTATCGTCACCGTAGTCCCAGCATTGCAGGGACAGTCTGCCAGATGGAACTATTTTTTGAAAGGACTCACAGGTTGTCTCCCAATTTACCGCGGCCAAAAACTCCAATAAGTTCAGAACTTGATCATTTTTCAGAGTATTTGAGAGAGGTTCGTGGCCTTGAAAACAGTACCATCAAATCTCACAACAAATACTTAAAAGATTTTCTTGGATACATTCGTTATGGTTCCAATGTAAATACGTTGCAAATGCTTACTACTAAGGAGATCGAAGGCTTCCTTTGTCTCTGCGCTAAGAGGCTAAACCGTTATTCCCTTCAGCATGTTGTAGGATATTTACGATCCTTTCTCAGGTTTCAATTTGAGCGAGGGGTTATTAAGAGTGCCCTTCATACGATGATTGACACGCCAAGGATTTATAGAATGGAACAATTGCCTCGTTCTCTTTCCTGGGAAATGGTCAACTCCCTTCTCCTTTCCATCGAACGGAAAAGCAAACATGGTATCCGTGATTACTCGATGTTGTTTCTGATTGCTACCTATGGGATGCGAGCTTGTGAAGTTGTTTCATTAACCTTGGATGACATTGAATGGAGAGCTGGAGTAATCCGGGTGCCCCAGAGAAAAAGAGGCAATCCACTTCTTCTGCCTCTTACCGATGCTGTTGGAGACGTGTTGATCGAGTATCTGAAGAAAAGTCGGCCAGAGCTTCTCTACCGCGAGCTGTTTCTTCGCATCCGAGCACCCAATGGACCATTAAAACCTACCGCTGTTGCCGAAGCCTTTCAGCTTCGGGTCAGGAAAAGTGGTTTAAACATTCCTTATCAAGGGACACATTGTATCCGTCATTCCTATGCTGTTCATTTGCTTCGCAGAGGAACGCCTGTAAAGGCTATTGGAGATTTGCTGGGACATCGAAGTGCTGAAAGCACATGTGTTTATCTGCGTCTGGATATAGAAGATCTGCGAACTGTAGCGCTTCCTGTACCGCAAGGACCAGAGAGCATATTAAATAAAATTACAGCTAATCTACGACCAAGGATCAGAGATCGAAAGGAATCTACAAAATCCAAAACAATATCGCTTAATCCTTTGAGAAGTTTTCTTACAGAAGAGATCCGGGACTATCTCCAGCTCAAAAGATCCCTCGGCCGAAATTATAGTAACGAAGCTAGAACTCTTCATTATTTGGACGATTTCCTGGTGGCTCAATATCCTATAGCAAAAGATTTAACTGCCGAGATATTCAAAGATTGGTGCACAACCTTGCACCATCTTTCAAAAACTGTCCGGCGTAATCAAATGCGACATGTACGGAACTTTTGCCTTTATCGCTGCCGTAGAGAACAAGGGTCGTTTATTCCTGATATTTTAACTTTTCCCACCAATCATCAGCCAATAACTCCTTATGTCTTTTCGGAATCAGAGACAGCCCGCCTATTGAGCGCCACACGATACTTTAGTCCCTGTAGTCGTTGTCCTTTACGTTCACAGACTATGCGTCTAGCCATTACCCTGCTGTACACAACCGGACTCCGTCGAGGAGAACTTCTACATTTAAAATTAGGTGACTTCAATTCAGCAGAGAAAACATTGTTGATTAAGACTACTAAATTTCACAAGTCCAGAATCATCCCCCTATCACTCTCAGTTTCTGTGGATCTTGAGGAATATTTAGCCTTGCGTCATAAGAATCGGCTTCCTATGGAAGAAAAATCCCCACTTGTGTGGAATGGATATGGTGGGCCTGAAGGAAAATCCTACACAGGCACTGGATTTACCTATAACTGGAGCGCCCTCTGCTCTTCACTTAAAATCTTTACCAGGAAAGGCAGGCCACCACGAATCCATGATTTGCGTCACTCCTTCGCCCTGAATGCCCTTAAGCGATGGTACGTTGATGGCTGTGACGTACAAGCCAAACTCCCACTGCTCTCTCGGTATATGGGTCATGTCTCCATACACTCTACACACTATTACCTGAGATTTGTTGAGGGAATTCGTTCAGAAGCCAACAATCGCTTTTATGAAAATTTTGGCAAAGTTATTGCTAACGGCATTTCAAACCATTCTCAAGGAGGTGCATGATGAAAGTACAGCAATCTAATACTCTTGGTGTGGCATTGAGAGGATTTTTTTCTAATTACTTGCCTAAACTGCGAGGCATGAGCCCTCACACCATCCTCAGTTATCGGGATAGCTTCAAACTTTTATTAGGGTTTCTTATCCAACAAAAGAATATAGCTGCTACGGATCTCGAAATTGAAGAGATCGGAAGTGCTGAAGTTATTGCCTTCCTCGATCATCTGGAATCAAACCGTAAAAATAGTATAGGGACACGTAATATCCGCCTCTCAGCAATACATAGCTTTTTCCGTTGCCTGGCTTTTATGTATCCAGACTATCTCGATCAATCACAACGTATCCTGAGCATCCCATTCAAGCGTATGTCTACCCGTACTATCGAATATCTTGAATTTGATGAGGTCTTGGCAGTTTTTAAAGTCATTGATCGTTCCATCTTCGATGGTCGACGTGATTATGTCCTTTTGAGGCTCCTGTTCAACACTGGAGCCAGAGTACAGGAAGTTGTGGACCTTAAGGCGAACGATCTGC
>JAGLWV010000186.1 GCA_023133225.1 Candidatus Aminicenantota bacterium
AAGAACTGTCTGAATCACAATGGAAGAGCCAGGATGAGATTCTTTCTAAACAGTGGCAATTGGTTAGACAAATCGTCAATAAGGCAGCCCAGGAAGTTCCCTACTACAAAGAGGCTTACACTCGCATAAGCTGGGATTTTAATAATAAGGAGTTTTCGTATAAAAATTTCTTGAATATTCCTAAAATCGAAAAAGAAGACGTGAGAGACCATCTATCAGAATTCTTGAATCCTAATTATAAAGGAAGGGTTACAAAGGGTTCAACCAGTGGATCAACCGGACAGAGCCTGACTGTTTATTATAACAGTGAGCACGAAAGCTACTCTGAAGCCGCTCGCTGGAGAGCAAAGGACTGGTGGGGTGTTAAACCAGGTTCACCGCACGTTGCTATTTGGGGAAGACCTTATACAGATTATAAAGATCGAATATCACAAAAAGTTAAAAGCTACTTGATGAATACCCTTTTATTTTCGGCATTTGATCTTCAAGAAGAATCTCTATCACGCATATGGGAAAAATTATCCAGGTTCAAGCCTTCTATAATCTATTGTTACCCATCATCCATATTTCCTCTAGCTGTTTATTTAAAGGAAAACAACAAGGATGCCAAGCAGTCAGGAATCAAGGTTGTAATGATTACTGCTGAGTCCAGCACACTACACCAGAGGTCTCTCATAGAGGAAGTATTTGGTTGTAAGACCGCCAATGAATACGGATCCTCTGAAACAGGTGGATTCGTTTATGAATGCCCTCATGGAAGCTGGCACATATCCAGCGAACTTACATTCATCGAATTTCTTAACCATGAAGGAAAACCCGTATCTCCTGGAGAGACAGGTGAGATTTTCATTACCCATCTAGTAAATGATTATATGCCATTGATCCGATACCGAGTCGGAGACATGGGTGCGCCTCTATCAGGAACTTGCCCTTGTGGACGGGGATTACCGCTGATGAAGGTGTCTGTGGTCAAAGAAAGTGAATCTATATATCTGTCCAATAGCAGAAAATATTCATCGGAGATTTTCGATTATATTAACCTTGCTGCGATGAAGGCTTATCCTTCTTCAATTTTACAATTTAGAGTTACACAAAAAACCATAGACTCGTTTGAGATCGAGGTTGTTCCGGGCACTGGACAAGTGGAAAAGGGGGAACAACTTTTTGAGCAACTGCTGAGAAAACAATTGGGAAAAAACATTCAAATACATTTTAATAGGGTCTCCAGTATTGAAAGAGAACCATCAGGTAAACTGAGGTATTTCATCTCAGAAATAAACAAGTGAGGCAAGATTTTCCTTTGGAATTATTCAGTATGTATCAAGAGAAAATAGAGGCATAAAATGGGGCATTTCAAATTTTCTCAGGTCCGTAAACGGCTGGCACCTCCCCATCCAACATGGCAATCTAAGAAGAGCAGGAATCGGGTTTTCCAATTCTTAAACAATGAGAAGATAAGATCGCCCCGTGGGCTGCGGCTAAATATTGGCTCAGGGAGCCGGCGGCTCGATACAGAAACGCTGAATCTCGATCTTTTAGCCGGAGAAGAATTAGATATTCAGGGAGATTTGTTGCACCTCCCGATCAAAGATGAGATTGTGGAAACCGCAGTGTGCACTGGAGTGCTAGAGCATGTTTCCAATCCCCATAAAGCCGTAGAAGAAATCTACAGAGCACTTAAATTTGGGGGAAGAGTGTTCTTGGAGATACCCTTCATGCAGACGGTGCACGCCTCGCCAACAGATTTTTACCGTTGGACACCGGATGGAATACGGCAATTAATGCGTACTTTTGACGTAATCGATTTTCATATTGTAGCTGGTCCTGCCTCAGCGTTTGCCTGGCAGTTCCAAGAGACTATGGCTATGTTATTTAGCTTTAATTCCAACGTTCTTTACAAAATAGGATTGAGGGTTTTCGGATGGTTGGCTGTGCCGATATCATGGCTGGATATTCTGTTGGAGCGGAATCCAATGGCATGGCATGCAGCCTCTGGCTATGCCTTAACAGCCGTGAAACACAAACGTCCAGATGGAAAGGAATAAAATATTGCAAGGTCTTGAGGTCAGTTTTAAATCAGCCTGCTGGAAGCCAGTTGCCGATATTGAGCGCCTATTCGTGCGCCATCCCTATAAAGAGGCTTCTCTCGGAAAGGTTTGGCGGCACTCATCTGACGGTAACCATATAAACTTATCCGTGGTTATCCCTACTTCCGATGCTCACCGGGGTGGCTATTTACTGAAATTACTCTCCCAGATTGGATGTCAGGATTTCTCTGGTTTCGAGGTTATTGTGGTTCGTGGCGATTCCAGACAAGGACGGGCCATCAACGTCGGGGCAGCACTTGCCCAAGGCAAGTATTTGATGACCCTGGATGACGATACGTCACTTCCTGATCCAGACACCTTTAGTAAACTGATAGCCACAATGGAAGCGCACCCGAAAATAGGGATAGCAGGAGGAAATAATGTTATTCCATCTGATGCGAGCCCCTTTGTGCGCCGTGTCATGCGAGAGATTCCTAGGCGTTCATGGATACCTGTTAAAGAAATCACTGATTCGGATTTAGCAGAGCATCCGTGTATTATCATGCGCACCGCTGAATTCAAATCAATTGGTGGCGAGAATGAGCTAATTCCTAGGGGTTTGGACCCATATCTTCGTCAAGCCTTCCGCTATGCAGGTTTTCGTATAGTATTAGTACCTGGCGTAATCTATCATCATCTGCCTCCAGATTCTTGGGACAGGTTACTCAAACAGTTCTTCCGTAATGGACGCCAGGCAGCTTACGCAAATCGTTACTACCCCCAATGGATTATCGAAACTCCGGCGGGTCATGGCTTATTCAAAACCTATATGCCGTTATCAATAAGGATTATGCGTTTTCCAATCCGCTTATTACATTCGTTTCTTACAGGAAAACTCATATGGTTTCTGTGTGAGACAACCTACGCTCTAGGCTTCATAAACGAGTTGCTTTTTGCCAATAAATCTCAAAGATAACCAGCATAAATGGAAGTGATTAACTTCTACATAAGGTTTAATGGATAAAATGATAGAAAAACACCCCAAAAATCCTAGAAACAGGCTAAATAACAATAGATATTGTTCGCCCGCCATCGGACCTAATAATGCCCGGAGTTCTGGTTTAGAAAACCTGGAGAGGAACAGAACATTTGAATATCCTATTTGCAGCTGACGTCTCCATTAAAAAGGTATTAGGAGGGGCTGAAAGAGTTCTTCTTGAACAGACAGCACGTCTATTTGAAAGAGGACATGAAATTCACATAATTACTCGAAGACTCCCTATTCATGCATCTTCCTCTGAAAATATTAAAAATGTTCATGAGTGGAGATATGATATAAATGAGAAAAATAGTTTCAAATTCCTAGTTTCAACCATTTTCAATTGTCAAAAATTATTCAAACAGATCTCTCAGAAAATCTCCATCGATCTTATTAATTTTCATCAGCCCTTTTCGGCATTTGCCCTTAATTTATTAAGAAAAACACAAAATATAAAAAAAGTTTATACATGTCATTCCTTGGCTTTTGAAGAATATGAAACCCGAAATCCAAAACCATCTAAAATTCTTCCCAGAATAAGCTATAAAATAAATTCATGTTTAAGAAGACACATCGAAAAATATAGCATTTCCAAGTGTGACTTGATTGTAGTATTGAGTGAATTTACAAAAGGCAAATTGATCGAATATTACAAAATAAAACCTGAAAAAATCCATATTATTCCTGGGGGAGTTGACTTAAGTAAATTTGAATTTGAAGAAAATAAGCTAGCAATTCGTAAACAATTAGGATTGTCGGGAGAAAAATTTATCCTATTTACTGCACGGAATTTAGTGCCAAGAATGGGACTAGAGAATTTGATTACCGCAATGAAAGAAATTATCAACTCTGCAAAGGATATTTATCTTATTATAGGAGGAAAAGGGGAATTAAGACAGAAGCTGGCAAATTTAATTTCCAAATTTAACTTAAGTGACTCTGTCAAGCTTCATGGTTTTATTCCTGATGATGACTTGCCTTTTTATTATCAAGCGGCCGATTTTTTTATATTACCAACCAAATATCTTGAAGGATTTGGCCTGGTCACGGTGGAAGCAATGGCCTGTGGAACACCTGTATTAGGAACCCCTGTTGGAGGGACAAAAGAAATATTAAATAAATTCGACCCTGGTTTCTTGTTCAAAGATACAAACGCTGAATCTATAGCAGAGCTAATCCTAAATAAATATAAATATTATAATGATAAACCTGAAGAATATGCACAATTATCTAAAAAATGCAGAGTGTTTGTTGAAAAATACTATTCCTGGGAAAGAAATATTATTGAAATCGAAGCACTTTTTACTCAATTGATAAAGGAAGAATAAATTATGTGTGGAATCTGTGGAAAGATAAATATTGAAGGAAAGGAAATCCATAGAGCATTGATCAGCCAAATGAACTCTGTGCTTTCTCACCGGGGCCCGGATGATGAAGGGATATATATTAATCCCAGGTCACCAGGGATCAGTCATCAGTCAGTTTCAGTCGGTTTGGGTCATAAAAGGCTCAGTATTATTGACCTCTCAGAAGCCGGAAAACAGCCTATGTCAAACGAGGATAGAAGCATATGGATGGTGCTTAACGGAGAAATTTATAATTATAAAAATTTAAAAAAAGAACTGGAACAGAAGGGTCACCATTTTACATCTCAAACTGATTGTGAGGTTATTATTCACCTTTATGAGCAGGAAGGAATTGAGTGTATAAAAAGATTAAATGGCATGTTTGCTTTTTCTTTATGGGACAGCAAAAATCAAACTTTGTTTCTCTGCCGGGATCGACTGGGAATTAAGCCTTTATTTTATTCCTGGGACGGCGAATCGCTGATCTTTGCTTCAGAAATTAAAAGCATATTATGCGATCCTAAAGTACCAAAAAAGATAGATTGGAATGCTCTGAATTTATATTTAACCTTTAATTACATTCCTGCACCTTACACTATTTTCGAAAAGATAAAAAAACTGAACCCTGGTTATTATATTATGGTCAGAAATAAAGATTTAGAAATAAAGGAGTACTGGGATATTAAAAGAAACACTGAACCTATTATAAATGGAGTAAAGGACATAGAAATATACAAAAAAAAAATATTTGATTTGCTGGAAAATGCCGTGAGAATACGGTCGATTGCCGATGTTCCTCTTGGTGCTTTTTTAAGCGGGGGGATAGATTCAAGCATTATCGTGGGACTTATGTCCCGAGCTTCTGATCGGCCAGTTAACACTTACTCAATAGGATATAAGGATATGCCTATGTTCGATGAGACACGTTATGCTCGTGAGGTAGCAAAATTCCACCACACGAATCATCATGAAATAAAATTAACCAGCAAAGATGTTTTGGATGTCATCCCTGAAGTCCTGACATGTTTTGACGAACCCTTTGCAGATTCATCGGCTATTCCACAATTTATTGTTTCCAGAGAAACAAAAAAACATGTAAAAGTAGCCTTGTCAGGAGATGGGGGTGACGAACTGTTTGCTGGCTATAGAATGTATTCTGGAGAATACTTGTATTCTCGATACAAATTACTCCCCCGAGCTTTGAGAAAAAAACTTATTGAACCATTGCTGCTATCTCTCCCTGATTCCAGGGACAAATATTTTCTAGAATACTTAAGAAGAGCAAAAAAATTTGTTACTGGTGCTGAAGATAGATTTGAAGACAGATTTTTTTCCTGGAATGAAATATTTTCCAAAGAATTGCGAGAAAACCTCTTAAAAGAGAAAAAAATGAAATTCGAGGAATTTAATCTTGATTCAGGAAAAGATATGGTTCTTAAAAAACTAAGTTCCTTTGATGGTGATAATATTAACCGGATGCTTTATGTCGACCTTAAATATTCATTGCCAAATGATATGCTTACCAAGGTTGATTTGATGAGCATGAAAAATTCCTTAGAAGTCAGAGTACCCCTTTTAGATCATCGGGTCGTTGAATTTGCTTTCCAATTGCCCGGGAGTCTAAAAATGAGGGGAAAGAAAGGGAAATATATTCTCCTTGAAACTTTTAAGGATATCCTACCGCCCATCTTGCTCAACAGGCCGAAGAGGGGATTTGAAATCCCAATCAGCAAATGGCTGAAATCCGACTTGAAGTTTTTAATAAACGAATATCTCTCTAAGAGAAAAATAGAAAAACAGGGTATATTTAATTATGAACCCATCGAAAAATTAAACAGTGATTTACTGTCGAATCGCTCTGACACTTCCTGGCATCTGTGGAATTTGATAGTCTTTCAAGCCTGGTATTCAAGGCATTTTAACCTTTAATTTTATTAGGCTATGGAAAAAATTAAAGTATTACACATTATTACAAGATTCGATAAAGGGGGGTCGGCTCAAAATACTTTCTTAACTCTATTGGGACTAAAAAAACAAAATTTTAATCCCTGTCTTATAGCCGGTCTATCCTTAGAATCAGAAATGAAAAACGAAGAAATGAAGTCTAAGGAGATAGATATCAAAAGGCTTGAATCAGAAGATATTGATTTTATTCAATGTCCCGCTTTAGTCCGAAAAATAAACATCATAAAAGACTTTAAAGCATTTTTTGACATATGGAAATTAATAAAAAAAAATAAACCTTTAATCGTCCATACTCATTCTTCAAAAGCAGGTCTTTTAGGTCGACTGGCAGCCAAATTTGCGGGAATCCCGATTATAGTGCACACCCCTCATGGTCATGTTTTTTTTGGTTACTTCGGTCCCTTAAAGACAAAGATATTTATTATTTTGGAAAAGCTTGCGTCCCGGATAACTGATAAAATAGTTGCTCTTACAAATAGAGAAAAAGAAGACCATCTAAGACTTAGAATTGCTAATGATGATAAATTTATCATCATCCATAGTGGGATAGACCTAAAAAAATTCAAAGAATTGTCTTTTAACGAAAAACAAAATTTAAAAAGGGACCTGGGAATACCTGAGAATATTTTAATTATAGGTACTGCAGGCCGTCTTGAGCCTGTTAAAGGGCCTGAATTTCTGATTGAAGCTGCCAAATATATAATTTTAAAATATCCCAACACCCATTTTCTATTCTCGGGTGATGGACATCTTAAGCAGAATTTAGAGGAGAGAGCTTCAGAACTTGGTATTGAAAAGAATATTATTTTTCTAAACTGGAGGGACGATGTAGCTAAAATTATTTCCATTTATGATGTTTTTGTCCTTCCTTCCTTAAACGAAGGAATGGGGAGGGTGTTAGTTGAAGCAATGGCTCTTGGAAAGCCAATTGTGGCCAGTAATATAGGAGGTATCCCTGATTTGGTTTCTCATGGAAAGAATGGATTTTTGGTGCCTCCAAAAGATCCAAGAGAGTTAGCTAATTGTATTCAGATCCTAATAGAGGATGAAGAAAAAAAAGCAAAAATGGGAAAGGCAGGAAAAGAAATAGTTGAAAATTTCACCAAGGAAAAAATGGTTGAAAAAATTGCTGAATTATACAAAGAATTAATGATTCAGAAAAACATTTGTCTTTAGTTTATAAATCCCGCGTTTAAGAAAAAAAGGGGACAATCCCTTTTAGACCTTATTATAGGTTAAGAGGGGCTGTCCCCTTTTTTTATTTTCCTATGAGATTGCCACGTTCCCTCCGGTCACTCGCAATGACAATCAAAAAGTAGCCTGTCCCCTTTTTTATTTTATTAAAGCTCTTCATCTCCCGAGGTGAAGAGTTTTTTTTATTTTTCTACGACTCTTCGGCCGGCAAGCATCAGGATAACAATAATAATAAATATAAAAAATACCTGGAGAAATTCAAAATAAATACGCAACTCTTCTGGAGCTCTAAGATTAATTCCCCCAATTCCCAGGGTTGCTGCTATTAAATAAATCAACAGAACTGTATGAGTTTCATTAAATCCCAGGGTGACCAGACGATGATGAAGATGGTCTTTCCCTGTATATTCGATCCATTCTTTAAAATTTTTGACCGTCCCTGATAAAACCCTGGCGACAGTTATATACACCATATCGAATATAAAAACACTTAAAATTAAGATAGGCAGGGTTAAAGCGATCTTAGGGTTCTTCTCAGCCCAGCCACCCATTACGGCTATCCCGGCTAGAGTAAATCCCAGAAAAGTACTTCCTGCATCCCCCAAAAATATGGAGGCTGGCTTAAAATTAAATTTTAAAAATCCCAGACAGCTTCCAGCCAGGGCAATGGTCAAATATCCTAAATAGCCCTGTCCGGTTATCTGAGCCACAATAAAAAATGATAATGCGCAAATTGCGGTTAAGCCTGTAGCCAGACCATCCATCCCATCGAAAAAATTAACGGCATTTGTTATACCGACTATCCAGATTATCGTCAGGAGTACTTCTCCCCCATTGCCCCACCAGGTATTAGGTAAAAAGCTTAGTTTGACTCCGAATAATATCAGAACACCGGATGCTGATATTTGCGATATCAACTTCCAGGTTGCCGACAGGTGCTTAATATCATCTATTATTCCCACAAATAAAATTATTGTACCGCCAATAATTACACCCTTTAATTCAATCGAGAAATTAAAATTTAAAAAGACCGTTACAACATAAGACATATATATGGCTAATCCGCCCAAAAGAGGGATTGGTATCTTATGAATTTTTCTCTCATTAGGATGGTCCAATATTTTGAGCCTCAAAGCGATACGTCTCATAACCTTGGTCAAGAGAAATGCTAAGAAAAAAGAAAAAAAGAGGAGAAAGAGCCACCTGATTGGTACACCGGAAAGGAATAAGTGAAGGCTCTCTAGAATATCTCTCATATTTTAACCTGAATTATCCAGGTTAGTTAATATATTAAAAAATTTCTTTAACGACTGCAATAATTTTCTCAATCTCTTTCTCTGTTAAAGATGGGTAAAGAGGGATTGAGATTGTCCGCTGACAGGCTTCTGTGCTTTTAGGAAAACCGGACAGTTTTAAATAAATATGGAGAGGAATATAGACAGGACGCCGGCACATGACCTTTTTTTGCTGTAATTTTTCAAGATAACCGGAAGTGCCGTCTCTGGTCTT
>JAGLWV010000187.1 GCA_023133225.1 Candidatus Aminicenantota bacterium
TTTTTTTAGGGGTAGTCAGCGAAATCATGTAAGCACAATTAGTCAGAATTAGGCGATTTTAGTCTAAATCTGTTTCACCTCCTTCTTGAATTTGAGTATTTTTTTAAAACTTCTTTTCAAATTATTATAAAGAATTGTATCGAATCTTCTTGCTATAGTTTCTTCTTAACCAATCTTTTTGATTTGAATGATGTTAACCTCCCCCTATGACTTTTGGCTTAATATATTGTTTAATCTATCAAATGGAGTTTATCTTTATTTCCTTAGCCTCTTTCTACTTAGAAAAGTGTAATTTAGTCCTATTGTAATATTCGGACTGATTGACATTAAAGTTTCTATGTTAGAAGTTTCTATAAACTCTCCTTTTACGGAATATACTATAAGAAAACGAAAAATAACCCCTAGATTTACAGAAACCTTAGGATGAGGGCAATACTCTATTCCACCTCCAAATCCAACAGATAATCCCCCGTAGGAAGCGTCTCCATATATAGCTACTTCGTTAGTACCAAATAGTGAACCCCCTTCTACACGTAGCTTAGAAAGAGCAAGTTCTCCATTGAAAAAAGGTTGAGTTATTTTGTTTGCTAAAAAATTATACTTTACGTTCAAGATAAACATATTAAAAAAAACAGATCCTGCCTCAGCCCAAACGCGAGCGTTATCATGAGTTGAATTGTAATGGGCTAGCTCAAGTGCAATGCATTTGTTTCTTTTTAATTTAAACTTTGAACCAAGCACTATTCCAACTCCAGAACCACTTTTCACCTTTGGGACTAATATTGTTTCTTCTTCAAAATCAAAATATTTCTGCCCATCGAAATCACCACCAATGGAGTTATAACCATAAGTTAATCCAAAATATAGCCCACTTGAAGCACCATCATTATTTCCAGCTAAAGCTATTGAAGTGCTCCCTAAGAAAAACAAATAAACTACAAAACAGAATCCAGTAGTCCTTCGTATTTCAGTCAATCTCATTAATCATTTTTTCCTTTTTTATTTTGGTATTTTAAATGCAGCTTCGCTTGCTTATTTCCTCACACTTTTAACATAAATCATATTGAGATAATGTCAAGCCTTTATAACAAAATGTCATTTGTTGTCGTATTATGTCGTATTAATCCGCCTAGAACTCCTTGCACGTTTCCTGGTCTATTTTGTTCACGTCTACTCTTTTCTTGGACGCCCAATTCCTTAGCTCACCGACTTCCTTGTCTGTCTAACTTCAATCATTTCAGCGGTTATCCTTATTTTGAGGGTATTGGCCCGTTTCTTGATTTATGACTCCTTGCTGTGGCAAGAGTCTACCGCCCCCGACATCCAGAGCGCACCGTGCTCTACAGGGTACTGTTCCATCATTTCGAGAGATTCCTTGCGGAGTATGAGATGCATTTCGAGCGAGAGTACAGGTTCCTTCGGCCGATCATCAAGGAAGTGGTGGGGAAAGCGAATTTGAAACGACGTTGGAAAGGCTTTTTCCCTAATACTGACTATGAGGCATTCAGTCGTAGAGTGAGGATAAATGTTTTCATAGACTATCTGTTTTTCCTTCTAAAACGGAAACTAGGCCTTTAGGAACTCTTGCATCCACTCACGTTATCAAACAAGGAGCGAATCTTCGAGCATTTGAGATATTTGAAATTATTCATCCTTAATTGTCTCTTGTACTCTCGATTTAGATGCATCCACAATTTCATTTGGATAACCAACATGGTGTAATAATAGAATTGCATTACGAGTAGTCGATGGACCTCTCATTAGTTTATAGTTGAAAGAAATGCCTTCTTCTGTAACCTTTTCCAGGAAATGAAAATTCCTATAGGAACTTTCAACGAGTTTAGTGAGCTCCAAGTCATGAGTTGATACAAATATTAGGCAATTATGTCTTGCTAAATAAAGGAGGACTTCTGCTGAGGCAGAAATTCTCTCAAGTGAATTGGTACCCCGGAAAATTTCATCCAATAAGCAAAGACAGGGAATATCCTTTTCCAATGCATTAATAATTCGAAGAAGGGCATGAATCTCATCAAGATAATAGCTTTTTCCTTCAATAACATTGTCTCTCCTACCAATTAAAGTCATGATATGAAAATAGCATGCCTGGTATTCATTAGCATGGCATGTATAAATAGTCTGAGCCAAAACCGCATTTATTCCAATAGCTTTCAAAAGTGTAGTTTTCCCAGACATATTAGAGCCCGTTATTAGAACACCTCCCTTTTCAATAGATATAGAGTTTGGAATTGGCTTTTTCAGCAATGGATGAGCTAGTTCCTCAATTTTAAGGTAAGACCCAGAATTTAAAAATTTTGGCTCAGTAAAACTTTTTAATCCAGCTCTATATGAGGCCACAGCAATTATTGCATCTATAAAACCAATTGTAGTAAAAACTTGCTTTAATTGGCTCTCATATTTCTCTAAAGCATTGCAAATTGAATAAAAAGCCCGAACTTCAAACAGGAAGATGACGTTTAAATATTCGTAAATATAAAAAGATTCCGCTTCTCTACCCAACAAGCTAGTTTTTTTTGCTATGTATGATACTTGAGATAATGCCTGTTCGATTTCTACTCGATAGTTCTCCATTGCTGGCTGTTTGATTTCTGTTATTCTTATGGCACATCTGATTAATTTTCCTAAATATCGAATGGAAGTGAGATATTCATAAATCTTTTCTTTAGTTCTGTAATGAATAACCATATTACATAATATAATTGCACCAAGTCCGAACCATGCTAGGCTGTAGTTTAAAATACCGAGCATAATAAAAATTGGAATTAAAAATATCAGAATTTTATATAAGAAGGCATGTTTATTTTGGGGAGGTTTATCTTCCCATAGAATGTCTAAATTATAAACATCTTCAGTTTTACCTAACCTCGACAGTGCAACTTGATATTTTTCTCTAATATCCTGATTCTGAAAAAACAGATTAATCAAATGATTTCTAGTATTAAGTTCCTCTTCATCTATTAAAGGCCTTCTGAGTAATGAATAAAGTGAGAGCTCCCCTGGAATAGTTAAAGTCCTGTCTATTTGAGTATAGATTGAATCCATATCCAAATCATTCCATGTCCTATCATCAAGCACATATTTATTATTATCAATTCCGGCTTGATTTTTTTTAAATTGAGCTTCTAGTTCAGAAAAGTTACGCAATCTTGAGTCTGAAACACCCCATTCTTCTCTTAATTTTATGATTAACTTTGCTTTTCTGAGTTTTTGAGATTGCTTAAACGATAGATAAATGAGTGGAAAGGTAATAAACAATAGCAAATAGAATTTGGAATTCAATTCGGAAGCAATAATTGCAGATGTGATTGTGATAAGAATGGTTAAAGAGATTAGGAAAATTACTCTGGTCTTTATTCTATCTATACTCAATTTTCCCTACTCCATTTTATATACAATATCTATTAGTATTTTCTTCACTTTTATTCGCGTCATTCTCTCCCCTCACTCGAAATCCACCATAATTGGCTCAGATATTTCTTTATATTTGATATTTTGTTTCTTACATAAATGGAACCTTTCTAACAGTAAGAAATAACACCTCCATAGTTAACTCTGCGATAACAGATCCAAATATACAATGAAAAAATACCGTTTCAATATACCATAAGATTGAATAAAAGATAAACAATCCACGAAACAATGCTTATGCCATATTTGTGCCACTTTTGTGCCATATTCAGGTGGAAAATTGTGGAAAGAAGTTGATCCTCTCCTCTGTCCTCAATGCGGAGGAGAGATGAAGTCTGAGTTTGACCCTGCCTCGTGTGTGTGATATGTCCATTCCTGACCGTCAGTAATGGAAAAATATGGGAAATTGTGAGTGATTTGTAGCGAACACAAAAGGGAAATTCCTTTCCTTTTTATTAGTCAATGAAAGCCTCTGTTTGGGAAATCATTAGTTTTTTTGCTATCCAATATGCGCTGGGGCGTCGTGGATACTTTCCAACCTGATGTGATTCATATTGCAGCGCCGGATCTGGCAGGAATTTTCATGGTCAAATATGCAAAAAAGAATAAGATTCCCATCGTCATTTCACACCATACTGATTTTCCATCTTACTTAAAATCCTATAAAATCGGCTTCTTGAAAAAATCCGTCTGGAGCTTTTTTAAGTGGCTCTATATCCAAGCAGGAGCGGTGTTTGTCCCCACTGAAGAAGTTCAAAGAGACCTGGCTGAAAAGGGGATCACAAATACCAAGATTTGGTCCCGTGGGATCCATACAGATTTATTCAATCCCTCTTTCCGGTCCAATACACTTAGAGGACAATGGAGCGCCAGAGGAAAGAAAGTCATCCTCTATAGCGGACGATTTATTTGGTATAAGGATTTACAGATTTTTATTGACGGATATCGGCTATTTAAAGAGAGGGGGCCAGAAGATATTGTATTTATGTTATTGGGAAGAGGTCCCATTGA
>JAGLWV010000188.1 GCA_023133225.1 Candidatus Aminicenantota bacterium
CACAAGAAGAGGCTCTTCTTTTTCCAGCTCTTTGAATTTAATTCTTAAGGTTATTGTTTTAAGCTTTGGATAATCGAAGGCCTTGATGATTCCCTTGTGTTGGAGCTCTCTCCAGGATTCTGAGAGGTCAATGAGCGTCAGATATTCGGCTTCTTTTTCAACCTTTATTTCTATGAACAGGTTTTCAATTCTTTCTTTCTGGCCGTTGTAGATGAAAGATGGAACGTGAAGGTCTTTCGCCTTGATAGAAGGGAAGGCAATTTTTTTGCTGCTTTCTTCTCCGGTTTTCTCTTTCCATTTCAGAATAAGCTGAGGGCTTCTGGCCTGCCAGTCTTCGAAGATGATCCTGACTTTTCCTTTTCCTCCCTCTAGAGATGGATGAATGAGAGGAAGAATGTTTCCAGGCGCCGAGTAGCGGGATGTATCTTCCGGAATTTCCCTTTCTTCGGTATCAATTTCTGTGATGCCCCTTAAAAAGTCAAGAGTGTCAAAGTAGATTTCATCGTGGATAGCTTCCAGGCTGCTCACAATTTCTTCATCTATCCCGAGTTTGTAATCTGGCTCGCTGAACCACATTTCTACCAGCAGCCTTTTGAAATAGGGTTGTTTGGAAAAGGTAGGGTCCTTTCCTGTCTTTTTCATCACATAAGAGTAGACAGAAGGAAGAATTTCTTTTTGATAATAGCTCCAGAATTGTTCAAGGTCGGTTTTCAGGGATGTATCCAGTACAACCTCGTTCCCTTTTTCTATTTTCAGCCAGCCTGTAGTGAGTTTTACAGTTCCCCATTCAGGAAGGACTTCCAGAAAAGTCGTTTCTCTAGTCCGGGGAGAGAAGCTTTGTTCGAACAGGAGTCTGTTTTTTTCATCGAAGGCTTGTACCTGATAGATAGGTTCTTTCTCCTTTTTCATCTCAAATTCGATCCTGTCCAGTGGGAGATTCGCTTTTTTAGCTAGGATTTCATCCACCGGATAAAGCTCCTGGAGCCATCTGTATGGCTCGCTGTAAAACCTCTTGAGTTTGTCGAAGTTATCCCTTTCTTCAGCAAAGCGGATAGACAGCCGGCCTATGTTTTTCCCCTTGAGGGCAGGAAGGATGTCCTCTAACAACCAGAAAAAACCCTGCTTATAGGCTGAAAGCACCTTGACTTCGAATTCGGAGATATTGTGCCGGATGAGGAGTTTCTCGATCTTGTTTTTTATCTTTCCTCTGAGGTCGGGTGATTCGCTTATTCCCAGGCTGATTTTCACAGGTAGCTTTGAGCTGTTATAGGTTTTGATTTTCTCCTGTATCAATTTGAGAGCTTCATCCCCTTCCCAGGGAAATTCTTTTTCTTTTTTAAATATTTCTTTACCTCCTCTGAGCTCGAAACTTTCGATTTCCAGGTTATCCGCAAGAGCAGAATCCCTGAGGAATTTTTTAATGTATTCTTCGAATTTTTGATTCTTTTGGGGAAGAAAAAGTTCTGCCTTGATATACTCCAAATCCATGCCTTTGATGTCATTTACGATTTTTTTCAATTTCTGGTCGAAATATGCTTCGGCACTTCCATTTTCTCCTTTGAAAAATTTTTCCAAATCAGAGGATACATCGGTGATCCGGGAGTTTCCTTCCCTGTAGTCGTCCAGGTAGGGAAAAGTCTTGCTCAGGTAAGTCAGGATTTTTTCAAGAGCCGCTTCATCGGTACCCACTATCGTTAAAGCGTTGGATTTATTGAAAGCTTGAGAAACGACTTTGACCATGGCTTGGCCTTTCTTTAAAGCCGGTATCTTTAATTTTCCTCTTTTGATCAGTTCCTTATTGAAGCTGTTGTTCTGGCCGATAAGGATGGGTGTCACCAATGATTTCTTGTTTTCAATTTCCCTGTCCAGGTAAAGAATGGGAAAGGACGCCCCTGCGGTTTTCAAAACCAGCCTTGATGCCAGTTGGGCTGCACCAAAAAGAGATGAATTTTGAGGGAGGATGAGAGATGCATCCAGTGTATCCATAATGCCGTCCTTGTCGGCGTCGGAATAGAATCCTTTAGAAGAAAATAGATTGAGAAGGTTAAAATTTTTCCCTGAAATTCTACTCCTGAATGGCCTCTTGTAAGATGGAGTCAGGATTCTCTTTGGATATCCCATCCGCTGAAGTGTGATTTGAGAGCTTTTGTTTCCTTGTTTGAGCTCGAGCGTTATCGAGGCACAGCCTGGATATGTGAGAATGTTTGTCCTCTGTCCTTTTCTGTGCTGAAGGCAGAGAGAATCAAAGGCATGAAGGGCTTTCTCTTTTTGTTTTTTTTCAGCAAAATCTATTTCCACGGCCAGGTTGGTTATCTCACCCGGATTAAATTTTAATCTTTTCACAACCGGATGGGGTGATTGTGTGGGCGGAAACTCGTAAAAGGCTGATCTTATGGTGATATTCTGAGGCTCTAATCCCTGCTCCTTCAGGAATTGAACGAGATCTCTCTCTACAGTGAAATAGGTCACTCCTTCTTCTTGCCCCCAGATTTCCCATAGATAGGGCCAGCGGAGGAAAAAAGAGCGGCCTGCTTGAAGAAGTGCATCCTCTGAGCCGGCTAAAAGACCGATGACTTCCTGATTTTTGTAAGAAGAGAGGAAGACAATGCCCTGGTTTGGCTTGAGCTGGGGGAGATTTAGCTTTCCTTCTTTTCTCAAGGTCTTTGTCCATTTTAAGTTTTCGCCGATGAGAATCGGATTTTCCAGATCTTGGATGCTTTTCACTTCTGATTCTCTTTTTATTAGAGAGAAATCAACGGCAAGGCTTTCCAGATTGACTCTGGCAGCGATGTCTCCTGCTACAACAAGCTCGCAAGCCTTTGGGGTGTCGGGTATGATGATATGGAGGGAGACCCTTTCTCCGAGCTTATCTCCATCCAAGTCTTTGATTCCCTTGCCCAAAAGAAATATTTGAGAAAGGCTGGAAATCTCAGCCGCCCCGCTGTGAAGGCAAAAAACGATCAGGAAAAAGAAAAAAAGACCTTTTTTTCTCATTTTTTCTCCTTTTTAATCTATTGGATATTTTACTCAATTTTGGAGTTTATCTTTTTCCAAGTCAATAAAAAAAGTCAAAAACTTGACTTCATACTATAAAGCCTATAAAATAAATATCTATTAAAAAAAAGGATAACACTAGATAGTGTATGGATAAAATAATAATATAGCACATATTGATTTTTTTCTTGACTTTATAGATCTCTTTCTCTTATAATTTCAGAAGGAATATAGTCAGCAATGCAAACCACCCTCCTCAAGCTTACAAAGTACTTTATCACAATATCTCTTTTTGTATTTATTCTTGGAGCAAAACATGCTGAATTCAAAGAGGGAAAAGCTTTCTTCCATGGATATCCGATACAAAAACCGGTGATAAAGATAGGAATTGGAGTTAATTTGAGCGATATGAAGATCAGTTCTTCTTCCGGAATGAAGATTTATGAGATCAACTCTCACTATAGACTTCTGGCTGAGGATATAGATGAGGTCTATATAAAAGGTAGCAAAGAAAAATTGACAGAGAAGTATGTTATCCAGGTTGCCCAAACAAAAAAGAGGAAGAAAGCAGATAATATTGCAAAGGAAATTGGATCAAAGATAAAAAACAGAGTTTTTGTTACATCGCATACCGGGAATGAAATTTCCGGAACTTTTCTGGTAAAGGTTGGAGATTTTTTAACGAGAGGCGATGCATTAAACTTCATGAAAACGCTCCATCAAATCGGTATAACAGACACATGGATTCTGCGGGAAGAAATCACGGAAGAGGAGTCAAAACCTCTTTGGATTTTTGTAAAAAGTGAGCTAAAAAGCTTAAATGGAAAAACAGATCTCTATTTTATTCCCAGCCATTACCGGAGTTATCTTACTTTTAACGGGAGGGATTACCGGGGTATCTTTGTTCTCAGATCTACCCGTAAGGGCATGTACCTGATTAATGTTTTAAACATTGAAGATTACCTCAAAGGCGTTGTTCCCAGTGAGCTTTCTCCTTATACATTCAGCGAACTCGAAGCTCATAAGGCTCAAGCCGTTGCTGCCAGGACCTATGCCATTGGACGTTTAGGGATGAATAAAGATTTGGGTTTCGATTTTGGTGATACTCCGAAAACTCAGTTTTACCAGGGGATGAATGCTGAACATTCCCTGAGCAATAAGGCCGTGGATTTAACAAAAGGGGAAGTCGCACGTTACAGGGGACGATTGATCGATGCGCTTTATACGAGCACTTGTGGAGGGATGACAGAAAATATTGAAAACATTTTCGGAGGCCCGTCTCTTCCGTATTTACAGAGCACAGAGTGTACTTATGAAAAACAGAATGAGTTTTTGCTGAAGAGCAGAAAAATGATGAGGCCTATTCAGGTCAACGGAGGAGATATCAGTCCGGATATCGCCGGCTTAATCAGTTTGAAAGTTATTTCCAGTGAAACGAATCCTGATTACTACAAGCAAGACGCATCCTTTGATGAAGCGGTAAGCTGGATAAAAAACGCTCTCGTTTTCCTGGGAAAAAAGAATGAAAATTTCAGCCCGGAAGTCACTTCCCTTAATTTTGTCACTCTGGCGCGCCTTATTATCGATGCTTTCAAATGGCATAACAGAGTAGAGAATTTAATGCTCGAAAGTGAAAGAGATTACATAATGAAAGATTTTAACGGCTTGGAGGGAGAGTCGAGAAATTATCTGGCGTATCTTATACAGGAAGGAATTTTCCTTTCACCTGAAGCGATGGGGGATCTTGATGAGATCCTGACGCGTGGGGAGTTAGCCTTTTACCTGGGAAAAGTTGTGCAGAATTATCGACACATCAGTCATCAGGGAATATTCAAAATGCTTAACCAAGATAGGATTGAATTAGAGGGGGGGGAAGAGAAGAAGCAATTTGTCCTTTCGCCTGACCTTTTCCTCCTGAGAAATAACGGAGGCAATTACACGTTTGCTTCCCATGTCTATCTCCTTGGAGGGGATAAAGTAAGAATAATCGAAAACGATGGCCAGATTCAATTATTGGAAGTCATTTATCCTCCTCATACAAATATATTGGACAGGAGTTCTTCCTTCCACCGCTGGAAAGTCAGAGTCTCACGAGAGGCATTGGAGAAAAGAATAAATCGGTATTACCCGATTGGCAAACTCATAGATATTATTCCTCAGAGAAGAGGTGCTTCCAAGCGAGCCGTAGAGATATTGATCACAGGAACGGAAACACGAGCTATTGTCAGAGGATTAAGGATTCGGAGGGTTTTGAACCTGAAAGAGACGCTTTTTGTGATTGACAGGGAATATGATGGAGAAGGCAACATTACTCATTTCATTTTTTGCGGGAGAGGATTAGGACATGGGGTCGGGCTCTGCCAGGTAGGAGCTTTTGGGATGGCCCAGGCAGGGGCAGTGTACAAGGAGATACTGAAAAAGTATTACAAGGGTATAAAGATAAAAAAAATATATTAATCCACTTGCCTGAATTATTTATAAAAACTGCCGATACTACTTCAAAAAAAGGGGACAGGCTACTTTTTTATTAAAAAGTTGCCTGTCCCCTTTTTTTCAGAATGCTGAGCGGGCATGGTTTTTCTTCTCTCTTTTCACCACCAGGTTTTGGGGGATAGCCGCAGCGACCATTGAAGATTTAGCCTTTGGAATTTGCTCTTCGAGGGGACCCGACGGAGTCGGGCGGCGAGTATGTCTGAGCGTAGCGAGTTACGCAGCCGCCGAGAAGAGTGAATGGAGAATGGCGTTAAAAATCTGAAGGGGAGCAAGGCTATTCCCCAAAACCTTTTATGTGTGTTTGCTTTTTGCTGCCTTTTTGCTTAAAATTTCGTAACTATTATATAAAGAGAAGAGAGGCATGGCAGATAAAGGAAAAAAAATCAAGCTGGGATTTGCCCTGATTCCGGTTATATTTTTAGTCGGAACATTGTCCATAACAATTGGTGTATTCAAGCAGTCTCCACACATGCCTTTGATCGCTGCCGCAGCAGTGGCAGCGGCAGTAGCAGCTTTTCATAAACGTCCGTGGAAAGACATCCAGGGAGGAATGGTCTATGGTATTACTCTGGCAATGGGTGCCATTCTGATCCTGATGATCGTTGGAACATTGATCGGAACCTGGATCATTGGCGGCGTTGTCCCTTCCATGATCTATTACGGACTAAAGGTTCTTTCCCCTGGAATTTTTCTTGTCGCTACACTTGTAATCTGTTCTATTGTTTCTTTGGGAACTGGATCTTCCTGGTCGACAGCTGGGACGGTTGGAGTCGCACTCATCGGTGTGGGCACAGGGCTGGGAATTCCGATTTATATAGTAGCCGGTGCCATAATTTCAGGAGCTTACTTCGGAGATAAGATGTCTCCCCTTTCAGATACGACCAATCTTGCCCCGGCTGTGGCGGGAACGGACCTTTTTTCTCATATCAGGCATATGGTCTACACCACAGGCCCCGGATATATTCTTTCCCTAATTCTTTATGGATTGCTCGGTATTAAATATTCGGGGGGAGTTTTAGAGACAGAAAAGATCGCAACATTGCTTTCTACCATCGAAGGAAATTTTTTCATACATCCCATTCTCTTGCTTCCTCCCTGTCTGGTTATCGTGATGGTTGTAAAAAAAATCCCTCCTCTTCCAGCTCTATTTGGCGGGACAGTCCTGGGCGGTATTTTTGCCATAATCACTCAGTCAACATCAATGAGCAAAGTTATCCAGGCCGCTTATTCGGGGTATATTTCTCAAACAGGAGTTGAGATGGTGGATAAATTGCTGACAAGAGGAGGGCTTTTGAGCATGATGGAAACTGTAGCCCTGATCATCTGTGCTCTATCCTTCGGAGGCATTATGGAACGAACAGGGATGCTTGAAGTTATGGCCAAATCCCTCCTGAAAAGAGTGAAGAGGACAGGCTCTCTGGTGGCAACGACAATTTTTAGCTGTATTGGAATGAATATCATTGCCTCAGATCAGTATATGGCGATTGTCATTCCCGGAAGGATGTACAAGAATGCTTTTGATTCACGGGGGCTTCATCCAAAAAATCTATCTCGATGTCTTGAGGATGCCGGAACTTTGACTTCTCCTCTTATTCCCTGGAATAGCTGTGGCGCGTTTATGGGTGCGGCTCTAGGAGTCAATCCTCTTCTTTATCTTCCTTACGCTTTTCTAAATCTGTTTACTCC
This sequence comes from Candidatus Aminicenantota bacterium, assembly GCA_023133225.1. Taxonomy (GTDB): domain Bacteria; phylum Acidobacteriota; class Aminicenantia; order Aminicenantales; family Aminicenantaceae; genus JAGLWV01. The sequence goes on from JAGLWV010000188.1 coordinate 7,174, forward strand.
CCTTGTATCCATCTTTTATGGTTATACGGGAATCACCATGGAGAAGGTGGACAAGGAGTAAACCTGCCGGTCTAGTCTTTCTTATATGACGTTATATTTCTTTCCGATTCGCGTAAAGGCATCTATGGCTTTATCTATGTGGTGTTTTTCATGGGCTGCTGAGAGCTGGACTCTTATTCTTGACTGACCCCGGGCAACAACAGGATAATAGAATCCAATGACATAAATTCCTTCCTCAAGGAGATCTCGGGCCATATCTTGAGAAAGTTTGGCATCGTTTTCGAACTTGCCGAGCATAATAGGCACAATGGGATGAATTCCCGGTGTGATTTCAAATCCTGCTTCAGTCATTTTTTCCCGGAAGTATTTTGTGTTATCTTCCAGTTTATCCCTCAGTTCTGTGGTTTCAGAAAGGAGGTCGAAAACCGCAATGGATGCTCCAACAACAGCAGGGGCTAAGGTGTTGCTGAAAAGATAGGGTCTTGAACGCTGTCTGTAAAGCTCGATGAGTTCTTTTCTTCCGGATATAAATCCGCCTGAGGCTCCTCCGAGTGCTTTTCCAAGAGTACCTGTGATGATATCTATCCTGCCCATCACTCCTCTGTATTCCGGAGTCCCTCTTCCTGTTTTACCAATAAACCCTGTTGCGTGGGCATCATCGATCATAACCAAGGCATCGTATTTATCTGCCAGGTCACAGATTTCATCCAGCTTGGCAATATTACCATCCATTGAGAACACTCCATCTGTTCCGATCAATCTGTAACGGGCTCCCTGGGTTTCCTTTAATTTCTCTTCGAGGTCCGTCATATTAGCATGCTTAAAGATATATCTCTGGGCTTTGCAAAGGCGGATACCGTCGATAACGGATGCGTGGTTGAGCTGGTCAGTGATGATAGCGTCTTCTGCTCCAAGAATGGGTTCAAAAGCTCCTCCGTTAGCGTCAAAGCAGGCAGCATAGAGGAGTGTATCTTCGGTCTGGAGAAAAGTAGTGATCTTCTGTTCCAGAATCTTATGAATGTCCTGGGTTCCGCAGATAAACCGAACCGAACTCATACCGTATCCCCATTCATCAAGCGTCTTGTGGGCAGCTTCGATAACCTTGGGGTGGCTCGAAAGACCAAGATAGTTGTTGGCGCAAAAATTCAGGACTTCCTGTCCGCCTTTGACATTGATCTCCGCACTTTGAGGAGTCATGATGACTCTTTCAGTTTTGTAGAGTCCTGCATCACGAATGGACTGAATTTCATTTGTTAAATCTTCTTTTATCTTTCCGTACATTCCATACCTCCTTTTGAGTTTATTGACTATATCAAAAATAACAGGCAAGGTCTATTTTTTTTTCAAAAAGTTCGTTTTCTTCTGTTATTTACTCTTTATTTCTTACCTGTTATAATCCCACCAATGATGAGCGAAGGGTTTTATTTTTTTGAGCCCTTTTCTGATAATTTCACCAGAGCATTCAAAATCGATAAACTCTACTATCAGGGAAAGACGAAATATCAATTTATTCAGTGTTTTTACAACCAGTATCTTGGTAAAGTCCTTTTTATTGACGATAAGATTCAGTCAGCACAGATAGATGAATTTGTTTATCATGAATCTCTGGTTCATCCTGGCCTCCTTTTTCATCGTTCGCCTAGAGATGTATTGGTGCTTGGAGGCGGGGAGGGCGCAACCGTGAGGGAAGTGCTCAAACACAACACCGTAAAAAAAGTAACGATGGTTGATATTGACAGGGAACTGATAGAGATATGCAAGACATATTTGCCAGAGTGGTCAGAGGGTGCTTTTTCAGATCCAAAGATAAATCTCGTTTTTTCGGATGCACGCTCTTTTATAGAAAAAACAAGAAAAAAATTTGATGTCATCATTTCAGATCTAACGGAACCTGTGGAAAAGGGACCATCTGTTTACCTGTTTACAAGAGAATTTTTCGAGAGAATATTTGAAGTCTTAAAAGAGGATGGTCTGTTTGTCCTTCAGGCAGGAAGTGCGGATTTTTATTACAATCAATTCTATTGCTCCCTGACAAAAACCTTAGAAGGGATTTTTCCTGTTATTCGGCCGTACTGGACTTTTGTTCTATCCTTCAGCTTACCATGGGGATTTATTCTGGCTTCCAAGCAAAAAAATCCACTCGCGCTGGAAGAAAAGGAAATAGCGGGGAGAATGCGCAAACGGGGAGTTAAGAACTTAAAATATTATCATCCGGGCATGCACAGGGGCTATTTTGCCCTGCCCCTCTATTTGATGAAAGATTTAAAAAAAGGTAAAATATTGACCGATAAGAAACCCTTTATCTGGAAACTATGACTGACGATAATAAAAATAAAGAAGAAGCCTCATATGAAATAAGGGAATACCATACCCGGTCGAGCGGTATTTTCTTAAAGGTTAAAAATTTTCTTCACAAATCTAAGTCCCAATATCAAGAAATTGAGGTTATTGAGAACGAGTATTTTGGAAAAGCCTTGCTTTTGGACGGGCTTATTCAGACCACGGAAAAAGATGAATATTTTTATCATGAAATGCTTGCTCATCCAGCGTTGATTACACATCCTTTCCCTCAGAATATTCTTGTTATCGGGGGGGGAGATGGGGGATTGCTTAAAGAAGTTCTGCCCTACTCGATAAAGTATGCTTGCCTTGTCGAGATCGATCGAGAAGTGATAGAGGTTTCTCAAAAATATTTCCCCTGGCTGAAGCCCTGTTTAAGAGACCAAAGGACCGAACTTATCTTTTCTGACGGAAGAGAATTTATCGAAAAGACAACCAAAAAATTTGATATTGTTTTCATTGATTCCTCGGATCCTGTTGGTCCTTCTGCCAATCTTCATGAAAGTGATTTTTACGAAAAGATAAAAAAGTGTCTTAGCCCTGGAGGTATAGTGGTTGCGCAGGTTGGATCTCCTTTTTATAAAGCGGAGTCAATTTATGAGAAAAATGATTTTCTCATGAAGCTTTTTAAAATGGTCTGTTTCTATGTGAGTCCTGTTCCAACCTATCCCGGTGGATATTGGTGCTTTGTTTTTCTCTCAGACGAGATCAAACCTTTCGATATAAAAAGAAATCCTCCCAAAGAGCTTAAATATTTTAATCTGCACATCCATCGTGCGGCATTTTCTTTACCGAATTTTTTAAGAGATAAGCTGGAATCTCAGGACCTTCTTGATTAACTTGGGTTTTGTTAGTAGCCCAGATTTCCCTCTGCATGGCGTTTGGTGAGGACTTCGAGCATATCTGTGGTCATGGCGGATAAATCATAGCTTGGCTTCCATCCCCATTCTTCCCGGGCAGCTGAATCGTCAAGAGAATTGGGCCAGGAGTCAGCAATTTCCTGTCTGAAGTCGGGCTCGTATTCACAGGTAAATTCAGGAATGTGCTTTTTGATCTCGGCGGCCAGTTCACCGGCAGAAAAGCTCATAGCTGTTACATTAAAGTCTGAATAGTGTTTAAGCCGGGAAAGATCAGCCTCCATTAAATCAAAAGCTGCATTCAGGCAATCGGGCATATACATCATGGGAAGCCGTGTGTCTTCTTTCACGAAACAGGTGTATTTTTTATTCTTAACAGCTTCAAAATAAATGGCTACAGCGTAGTCTGTTGTGCCCCCACCAGGAAGGGTCTCATAGCTGATGATGCCGGGATAGCGGCAGCCGCGCACATCGAGGTCAAAGCGCTTAACGTAATAATCACAAAGGAGTTCTCCGGCAACTTTGGTGACTCCATACATTGTTTTTGGTCTTAAAATTGTTTCCTGAGGAGTATTATCGAGAGGTGTTTCAGGGCCGAAGGCAGCTATAGAACTGGGAACAAAGATCCTGGTCATGTCATGTTCTATCGCTGCTTCCAGAATATTATAAGTTCCGTTCATGTTGACATCCCAGCAGAGCTTGGGATTTTTTTCTCCTACTGCCGAGAGGATCGCAGAAAGGTGATAGATGGTATCGATGTTGTATTTTTTAACGA